>CALBRY010000209.1 GCA_937927665.1 uncultured Chloroflexota bacterium | reverse complement strand
TTTCGGGCGCACACACAGGTGCGCCCCTACGAAAACATTCGATAACCTACTTTAATAAATTACCGGATACAGCACTTAGAAGCGTAGATCAGCAGTGACCTCAGTCTCCACAACACCGGTTGCTGCGCAGCACTCATTCGGTTTGGGGGATCATACGGTAGCCGACTCCGCGCACCGATTCGATATACAGGGCGGTCTCCGGTTCGACGCTCATTTTTCTTCGTAGATTAAGCACATGCGCGCCGATAATTTCACGCGCCTCATGCCGGGCACACGTATAGCCACATGCAGACTGCACCAGCGCGATATAGCCGATAGTTTCGCCGGGCACGCGCGCCAGTTCGAGCAGCAAACGAAACTCGGTCGGGGTCAGGTCGAGCATTCGACCGCTTAAACTGGCGTGGAAACCGCTCACGTCAAACGTCAGTTCACTATAGACAAGCGGGGCTTTGGTCGTGCGTGCGACGGAGTGCAGCTCCGCCTGCACGACATCCACGAACTGCCCGGCGATCTGTTCGAGCCGGTCGCGCCGCTGCTGACGTGCGCGGCTGTGGAGAGCAGCCGCAATCGACGAAAGAATATCTTCGTTCTTCACTGGCTTGAGCAGGTAATCATGTGCGCCTTGACGCAGAGCCGCAATCGCTGAGGGGACGGTCGCATGTCCGGTCAGGAGAATAACTGCGAGATCGGGATAGCGGTCTTTGGCGACGCGCAGCAGTTCAACCCCATCCAGCCGATCCATCTTAATGTCGGTGAGCAGGACATCAAACGCTGTCCCCTCCAGTTTCTCTAGTGCGTCCCGACCATCAGCTGCCGCTGTCACCTCGTAGCCGCTCAACTGTAAGACGCGGACGAGAAAATTGCGGATCGCCGCTTCATCATCCACGACCAGCACCCGGCTACTCATGATCGCACACTTCCTTCACGGGCAGTTTAATCTGAAACGTCGTCCCCGCGCCCACAACGCTTTCGACGCTGATGTTCCCGCCATGCCGTTCGATGATTTCGCGCGAAATCGCCAAGCCTAACCCTAAGCCACGCATCTTGGTGGTGAACAACGGCTCAAACAGGCGCGGGAGATGTTCCGGCAGGATACCTGATCCGTTGTCGGTCAGCGTGATGATCACCGTTTGCCTGTGGGCGGCGGTGGTCAAGTGAATGTGTGCAGCTTCCCTGCGCGCTGCTTCTGCCGCGTTGAGCATGAGATTCAGCACCACCTGCTTGATCTGATTGCTGTCGCCGCAGGGGGTGGGCAAATGGTCTGTAAGCTGGAGACGGAGCGTAATTCCCGCATCTTGCAGCCGCTTACGCATAAGAATCCGCACGCCTTCACAAATGGCATTGACATCAAGCGGCAGATGTTCATGCGAGACGGGACGATAGAAATCGAGCATCTGCCGGAAAATCATCTGAATGCGTTCCAATTCCTGACGGATGATCGTCAAATCCTGGTGCACTTCCGGCGCTGCACCGTTGAGCTGTGTCATGACTAAGCCCAAGCCGCTCTCGATGGCTTGCAGCGGATTGTTGAGTTCATGGGCAAGTGAACTGGCAAGCTGCCCGATAACCGCGAGTTTTTCCGATTGAATCAAGCGATTCTGTGCCGTACGCAGCGCCGCCGTCCGCTCCTCGACCTTCGCTTCCAGGGAGGCGGAAAGCTGGCGCTCGGCTGCCAGCAGGTGATCGATGGTGCGCTGCTGATCTTCGACCGCCCGCAAAAGCTGTTCCAGCCGCTGACGTTCGCTTTCCAGTTCAACCCGTTCACGCTCCGCCTGTTCTAAACGCGCATTGGTGTATAGGGCTTGGCTCAATGCCTTGACCAGCAGATCGTAAGCTGACTGCGCTTCAGGAGGAATGTGATCAACGCCGAGACATAACGCGCCGACATGCGCTGCTTGCGCGTTCAGTGGGTGATACCAAGCGTTTGCTTCCAGCGCGCGGGCGGTCTGTGCGTCGCTGAGGAAGGCTGCATTCGCCTGGCCCAGGACGAGGCGGCGCACAGCCGCCGGGTTACGCGAGTCCGTGGCGGGCAGCCAGGTATCCCCGACGATGTAGCGTTTCAAGTCGACATCCCAGATCAGAAAACACACCCACTGCGGATGGGTCAGCGTGATCAGACTTGCCAGCGCGAACGAGAGCGTCTGTTCAACCGACGCGGCGCACATCATATTCGCTAACGTACAGGCAAGGTCATTCATGATCGTCATGTCATTTCGGGAAGATAAGCGTGCCGACGGAACACTCATAATGTCCGGCGGTCTGTCCTTGCAAGCGGGACAGCACGCCCTGACTGCGAAAGCCTAGAAAGGGGACATCGCCCAACCGTTTCTGAACGGCGGCGCGCTGCTCTGCATACGTCGCGCCTAAAACCATCGCCGTCGACATGCAGTCGATGAACAAGGCTCCGGCGCAGCTTTCCGCCCGCTCACGCGCCTGATCGACGGCGCGTCCGGCGGCAGTTACCAGCGCATCCGGGCGGGTGGATAAGATGTGAATCAGCCGTCCCACCGGTGGCGGTGCGGTGACGAGCAGCGCGCCGGAGCGGTCGAAGCCCATGACGAAACTCACCTTGCAGGTTCCGTTTTCGCATACTCCGACCGGATAATGCAGCGTGGTCGCCGCCAGATCATCCGGTCGATACGAGATAGCGTGATCGTTGAGAAAATCCTCGTAGACTTCCCAGGCTGGACGACCATCAATCTTGAGGATGCGGTGCGCGTCGGTGTGGGTCACACGGTATGCGCCGCTCAAGGGTGTCCAACCGTTATCGAGCGCTAAACCGAGCGGCGTTTGGCTCAACACTTCGGCGGCGCTCAAGCCCTTGCGAAACATGCGGCGGTTGAAGAAGATGGCAGGCGGTCGCGGCGGCTGATTCGCGTTGGGGCTGGGACCGCCGAGGATGTCGTAGAGCATCCCGGTTTCTGTCATCGCGCGATCCACGACTTCATCCAGATTCATCACCTGCACATCGGGAAATAACACCAAGGCCCGATGATGAAAAGCGCTGCCTAATCCTGCCGCCGTCACGCCGTGCAAGTCACCTAACAACCGCCCTTTGCCCACCAGCGGACGCTGATAGCGGTTCGTGTGAAAGCGAATGTGATCGCTTTGAATCAGCATCACGCCCGCGCCGCGCTCGACATACCCAGCATGGCTGTACTGTCCAACGGAGGTCGCTCCGATCAAAGGCGCGTCACCGAGGACAGCGTTTGCCCCTTTCAACACCTGTTCCGGGTGGGAATGCGATGTGAACAGCAGCGCCAGCGTGATGGGCGCAGTCGTGTTTGGGAGGTTGGCGAAGGCTGCCTGCGCTGCGTCGTGACCGCAGTCGAAGCCCTTCGCTTTGTCCGACAATCCGACCCCGATCTGGGTTACCAAGAACTATCCCTCCCTACAATCACTCTGCTGTCAAGTGTAATACGGAAGCCGCCGCCGGACGCTCGCCTTCGGCAAATCTTCGGCATTTGCCGGGTGTTTCTTTGCTTCTCGCTCTGGGTGGATGGCATACACTGACGACATTGACTCGGTTTGACGTTCACAAGGGATTCAGGACATGGCGACAACGGCTGTTCGTCAGGAACAAGCGGCTTCATCCACACTTGTCAGCAGTGTGATTCAGGGGGTCACCGCCGCGTTGATCGGTGGCTCGGTGTTCGGGGTGCAGATGGCGGTCGGCGGGATGCTGCCCATGGTCGCCCAGTTGATCGGCTCGCAGAGTCCGGTGATTGGCTTCATCGTGCATCTGGTGATCAGCGCCATTATCGGCGCGGTGTACGGCGTAATCGCCCCGCGCTTGCCCGCTGGTTGGCTCGTTTCGATGGGCGCTGGGATGGTGAATGGTGTCGTGTGGTGGGTGCTGGGTGCGCTGGTGATCATGCCGCTGATGCTCGGCATGACGGAAATGGTGTTCCAGATCGGTGATGCGCAGTGGATGAGTCTGGTCGGGCATTTGATTTTCGGCATCGTCACCGCTGGATTTTTCACCCTGATCCAGCGCCGCTAAGCGGATGAACTGAGCTTTCGTGCCGCAGATCAAGACCGGGCTGCGGCTTATGTCCGTCTAGTAACCATTGGTGCCAGTTGCCAATTTGAGAGAAGATTTTCGTAGGGGCAAGGCATGCCTTGCCCCTAC
>CALBRY010000208.1 GCA_937927665.1 uncultured Chloroflexota bacterium | reverse complement strand
TTCAAGCGGCTGTTTGGCGAACGTGCCGAGTTTCGAGGGATCGCGGAACTCCATTCCGTGCCCATGAAAACCGTATCGACGCTCGACGGGCGGATCATTCCTGCCCCCGAACGCGCTGATCCGATGCTGTTTCCGCTGTTCAAAGACCTTGATAACATCCTCGCGGATACCGTCCGACCTGTAGAATCTGCACTGCGGAGTTTCTTGCGCCTCAGTTCACAATTTTTGACCATCCTAGAGCCTGAGATCGTCTTTTATGTAGGCGCAGTCCGGTTGATCAGCGCGATACGGGAGCAGGGGATGCCGATGTGCCGTCCGCAGATTGCCGCGATCGAAGCGCGCACCTGTATTATTCGTGACTGTTATAACCTGCACCTCGCACTGCGCCATCTGAATCGCAGCCCAAAGGCGCGGTTGGCGGATCATATTGTCCCCAGCGATGTGACGTTTGATGACGATGGACGCATCTTGATTATCACAGGTCCGAATCAGGGTGGAAAAACGACTTACATCCAAGCGATCGCCCTCGCGCAAATCTTATTTCAAGCAGGGTTATATGTTCCGGGCAGCAGCGCAACGATCAGCCCTGTAGATGCCATCTATTCACATTTCCCTGTGGAAGAAAAACCCAATACCGAAGCCGGACGTTTCGGTGAAGAGGCGCAGCGACTGAATGTGATCTTCAAGCAAGCGACGCGTCACAGCCTGATCCTGCTTAACGAGTCGCTCTCCAGTACGGCAGCCGTAGAGAGCCTGTATCTTGCCCGCGATGTCGTGCGATGCTTCCGATTGTTGGGCGTTCGAGCGGCATATACCACGCACCTTCATGACCTCGCTGCCAGTACGGAAGCGATCAACGCCGAAACTCCCGGAGACAGCAAAGCGATCAGCCTCGTCGCAGTGGCTCAAGCGGACAGCGCATCCCCCACGAGCGGAATCAAGCGCACGTATAAATTCGTCGTCAGTCCGCCGATGGGAAGCAGTTATGCTCAAGAATTGGCGGCGCGCTACGGCATCAGCTATGACAAGATCGTCGAAATCTTGCTCGAACGTCGGGTCATTCCGGATAATCACGCATTTGACCCGGATGGTGTTTCTCAAAAGGATTGACTCATGGTGAATTGGCGGTCACTGCCAAAGGTCGAACTGCATTTGCATATGGATACCTCGCTTGGCTATGACGGTGTGGCACAGTTAGCCCCATCCGTCACCCGTGAGGAATATCTCCGCGATTATGCCGGACCGGAACACTGCGCTGATCTGGCGGGTTTTCTTTCGCACGTGCCGCGTATTTTGACACTGCTTCAGTCCGAGCGCGGGCTTCGTGTGCTGGTGCAGGATATGTTTCGCCAGCTTGTCGACGATGGGATGTTGTACGCGGAACTCCGCTTTGCACCCCATCAGCATCTTTCCGGTGGTTTGAGTCCATCCGATGTGGTGCGGATTATCGAATCTGAAACTGAGAAAAATATCCGCGATACAGGAGTCGAGGCGCGTTTGATCCTGTGCTCGCTGCGTCATTTCGATGCCGCACGAAGTATGGACACCGTTCAGTTGGTGGAGCAATTTCGGGGGAGTCTGGTTGCTGGTTTCGATCTTGCAGGTGACGAAGCAGGCTATCCGCTCACCACGCACCTTGAAGCGTTTCGTTACGCGCAAGATCGCGGCATTCCGATTACATCTCATGCAGGGGAGGCGTGCGGCGCAGAGAGCGTATGGGAGACACTTCATACGATCAATCCACCGCGCATCGGTCACGGCGTGCATAGTATCGAAGATCCCGTGCTCGTGCAGGTTCTAAAGGAACGCGGCACGCATCTCGAAATGTGTCCGACTTGCAATGTGCAGTTGAATGTATTCCCAAGTTATCAAAGCCACTGTATTGATACCCTATATCGTGAGGGGCTTTCGTTGGGAATCAGTACCGATAACCGCACCTTGACTCCTATTACGCTCACCCGCGAATACGAAAAACTTGAGTCCGTGTTTGGTTGGCAAAAGGCGGACTTTCTCCGCTGCAACTTGTACGCACTCGATGCCGCTTTTCTACCGCCTGCCGTCAAAACTGCCCTCCGCCAGCGCTTGATCGCTGAATACGATCGATAACTGAACAGCGCTTGTTCCATAATTCGGAATAGGCGCTGTTTTGCTGTAATTTTCATGTGTTTCATCACGAAAGATAGAAAATTCTGGGAAATCGTTGACAGCTTTGGCGAAAGTAGTTATGCTGTAGACAGCTTACTTCATTGAATGAAAAAGGTTTATGAGCACTTTCGTTCGGGGCAGCAAAGACCTCATTAAAGCGATAAACCGCAATCTGATTCTCAACACAATCAGGCGGCATGGGGCTTTATCGCGCACACAGATTACCGAGATTTCCCGGTTAAGCGTCGGCGCGGTATCCCAGCTTACGAACGAACTGCTTGACGAGGAATGGCTGCTCGAAGGCGGAGAAGGTGATTACACAGGCGGTCGGCGCCAAACACTGCTTCGCTTAAATCCGGATGCGGGCTGCGCTATTGGCGTGAAATTGATGGAACGCCGGATCGTGTGCGCGCTGACAGACCTGCAATCGAAGGTGCTGCATTACCACGATCTGCCGATGCCTGCCGACTCCGATGTATCTCATATCGCGTCGGTGCTTTGCGATGCGGTTGAAGCTACTGTGCGCGATTCTGGAATCGAACGACGGAAGCTGCTTGGCGTTGGGCTTGGCATCGCGGGGGTCACCTATCCTCAGCAGGGCATTGTCCACTATTCGCCGTATTTTGGTTGGCGTGATGTTCCGCTGGCGGATTTGATGCGCGTCCGCCTTCACCTTCCGGTCTATCTCGAAAACGATGTGAATACGCTCACGTTGGCGGAACAACTTTTCGGGGCAGGGCGGCATATCGATACCTTCGCCGTCGTCACCGTGGGGCGCGGGATCGGGATGGGCTTGGTGATCAATCATCAACTCTATCAAGGTGCAAAAGGCGGTATGGGCGAACTCGGTCACATCACATTTGACCCGGCTGGTCCGGTCTGCACCTGTGGAAAACGCGGATGTCTGGAAGCTTTTGCCGCTGATCCTGCTGTAATCGCCTACGTGCGTCAGTCACGGTCGGTGGAAAGCGCCCCAAGAACGCTGGAAGATGTTGTCGCGCTGGCAGAGTCCGGCGATTCGCTTGCGATATCGGCATTAGCGCGCAGCGGCGAGATCATCGGCGTTGGTTTATCGACGGTGATCAACTTGCTTTGCCCTTCAATGCTGATCATTAGCGGAGAAGGCGTGATCGCGGGTCATTATCGGATGACTCCTATGATGGATGCGATCAAAGCGAACACATTTAACGGTCTGTTGGATGACGTGCAGGTGATTGTCGAACCGACGGACGATCATTCGTGGGCGAGAGGCGCGGCGAGTTTGGTCATCGGCAAATTGTTTGAATCGCCCCTGATCGAAGCGGGCGCAATCGACTGA
>CALBRY010000207.1 GCA_937927665.1 uncultured Chloroflexota bacterium | reverse complement strand
CTGCTTGTAGGGACAGGGCATGCCCTGTCCTTCTCCCCTCCTTGCGCCAGCGGGGTACACAGTTGAGCAATCTGCTATAAGGGGTAGGGGTGTCCAAGCCTGCTTTTGTCCTTCTCCCCTCCTTGCGCCAGCGGGGAGGGGTGCTGATCAGCTTGCGTAGTCACCCCCTACCGTAGGTGATCCGCCGCGTACCCGTACCTCAGCCGACGCACCCCGTGCCGTTATAATGAAAGAGACGGCGGTTGAAGGGAGCGGTTCACATGCGGCGGATCATTTCAGGGGCGGCGGTGGCAGTGATGCTGCTGATCGCCGGATGCAATATGTCCACCCCGCCTGTCACGCCCACTCTCGCGCCGACTCGCACCACATTCCCAACGCAGTTATTCACCCATACGCCGCTTCCAACCTTGATCCGTACCGAAACACCGTTGCCAACGCTGACGACGTTCCCGACCGAGACATTGACGCCGACGATCACCGCCTCACCAACCGAACCGCTCCCGCCGACGCTCACACCGCTCCCGATCATCCCGACCGATACCCCCACCGAGACGCAAACGCCGCCGCCGACACCCACAGGCACGCCGAGTCCCTCGCTTACCCCGTCGATCACGCCGGATGTGTTCGCCACGCAGCAAGTACAAATCGACGGCGAAAGCACACGCAGCGCCGCTACATTGACCGCCGAATTCGAGCAGATCGCCGCGACGATCACGCGCATGGCGGCGGAAGCACCGACACACCCGCCAACAAACGCGCCGACCGCGACATGGACAGAACTTCCGCCGCTGGTCACGTTTACGCCTGTCCAGCAGCCCACGCTCGACGCAACGCCGACATTTATCACCGCCGCGCCGGGGACGAACGCGCCGCCAATCGATTCCGCGACCATCACCCCGCCGTTCGGCGGAGGCGAACCGGAAGGACGCGGGGACATCACCACGATCACGCCGCAGCCCGCCGCAGCAACGTTTTACCCGACGCCGCTGTTTGAACCCATCAACCCCGATCCGCTCATCCAGTTTGCCCCGGCGGAACGATCATACGCGCTTTCGACATCGGGCGGCTTGCGCGGCGATGCGCTGGCGCTCCCCGGCGGCGCGTTCACGTTCGCGCAAAACCCCGTCAACCCGAACCAGTACGCGCGGGTGGCTCAAAACGGATCGCTGTTCGTCGTCAACGGCGCGGCGGATCCCGGTGCGCGCTTGAACAGTTCGCCATTTTCGGATTTTGAACCCGGCTCACCGGAGACGAATAACGCCCGCGTTACGCTCGTGCGCTGGTCACCGGATGGGCGCTACGTCGCATTCTTGATCGATACCTTGAGCGACGACTCGACCGATAACAATCTACAAAACGACGGGATTTACTTCTTCGAGCCGGGACTGACCGCGCCGCATCCACTTTTTAGAAGCTGCCCGCCGGAATTAAGCTGTCAGTTGGTGCGGCACGACGCCGGACCGTATGAATTCCGCCCATTTGATTTTGAGTGGAACAGCAGCAGCACCGCGCTCTTGATCCGTTTGCACTTAGAGGAAAACGCGTCCGCTTTCGCGCTCGTTCCGGCGCTGACCAGCACCAACCCCGCCGAACTGCCGCGCATTTATCGGTATGAGTATGCGGTCTGGTCGCTTGACGGATCGCGCGTGCTCGCCAGCGGCGCGGGTGAAGACGGCATGATCGGCTTGCGCTGGATCGACTTGAACACAGGTGCAGTCACGCCAATCTATAACGCCAGCGCCAGCGGTGGATGGATTGGTTACGCGGCGGAAACGCCCGCCGGAATCATCGCGCTTGGCTCACCATCGGGAGCAGGTGCGCCGCTTCAACTGATCAACATCAGCGCCAGCAGCACGCCGATCAGCGCACCGATCGGCACTGTGCCGCCGGAGCGTATCGCATGGAGTCCTGACCGGACTGCCGTCTTGATCGTGACGAACGAAAACGGAGCGCGGCGTTATTTTGTGGCGCGCATCAGCGGCGCAGTCGAAGAAATTACGGCATACGTGGCAAATGCGCTCGCGGTCGAATGGGTGAGCGCACCGCCGTAACTTTTACAGGTTTTGATCGCTTCTGCTGCTCAGAGATGTTATAATAGTTAGAGCATCTCATGTTACGGAGTGCTGCCATGTTCAATCCGAAAGCGCCTTATCAACCCGGTCAAACCGGGCGAACCCCACGCGTCGAGATCAACCTGCCACCCGTTGACCCCGAAGAAGCGGCAAAGCCGACCACCCTGCCGGAATTTCCTGATCCACACAGCACGACCGGACAGCTTACCCCGGTGATCATGCAGTATGAGGGGGATGATCGCGCGAAAAGCGCGGATGACTCGGCGATTGGAAGCGACAGCGCCGCCGCTGGACGCACATAATTCACACACTCCGCCTTGTAAACATGAGCGCCTCATCCACGCGGATGAGGCGTTTTTTTTGCGGTAAAATGCTCTCAATGATGAGTTCCCTCGGAGGGCACTTGGAAACTGAACACCACGACGATCATGCACATCACGATCACCGCGCGGATCAAGCGGCGCTGGCGTTGAAAACTGCGATCCTGATCGGCTTAGGCATGTACTTCGTCTATTTGATCGTGACCGGAAACTTGACGAATTACATCAATGAGCGCTTTGTCTGGTTGAGTTATGTCGCGGCGGCGATTTTCCTGCTGCTCGGCGTGTACTCGCTGATTTTGATGGTGCGCGCTTTCAAAGACCATAATGTGCTGCATGAAGCACTTGGGCATTCCCACGATGGACATGAAGATCACCAGCACGGCATTTCGTGGAGCACGCTGGCGGTGATCGCCGTCCCGCTCATACTCGGCACGCTGATCCCGTCGCGTCCGCTCGGTGCAGAGGCGGTCAACGGCGCACTTAGCACGAGCGCATCCGTGGGCGAAATGGTGACCTTCACCAAGCAGCCGCTTGACCGTAATGTGCTGGATTGGCTGCGCTATTTCGGTTCGCTCCCGGATTACGCCGAAGCGAACGGGCAGCCCGCCGACGTGATCGGCTTTGTCTACCGCGAACCCACATTCCCGGAGAATCATTTTATGCTGGCGCGCTTCACGGTGAGCTGCTGTGTTGCCGATGCCGCCGCCATCGGACTGCCAACGTTGTACGCCGAATCGATCGAACAGGGGGTATGGGTGCGCGTACAGGGATCATTCACGGTCGGCGAATTTCGCGGGGATACCATGCCGATCCTTCAAGCATCCAGCCTCGAAATTGTCGAACAGCCGGAGCATCCGTACTTATACCCATGACGCAGCCCCGTCTCAACATCAGCCCATTTGACCGCACCGTCTGGATCGTGATCGTGCTGGTGATCGGTTTGATCATCGGGACGATTGCGCTCGGTGATCGGGTCGGCGTCACGGTCGAGCGTGTTTCGCCGCTCGGTGAAGCTCGATCCACCAGCGGGATCGGCGTCACATTTAGCGAATCGATGAATCGCGACAGCGTGACCGAACGCTTTACCGTCACGCCCGAAATCACCGGCACATTTTCATGGAGCGCCGACACGGTGACATTTGTGCCGGATCACGCACTCCCGCCGGGCGAGTCGTATATCGTCGAGATCGGACGCGGCGCGCAGTCAGAAAGCGGACGCGAACTGATTTCGACGGTGCAGTTTTCGTTTACCGTGCGGACTCCGCGTGTGGCATATCTCTACCCGGCGGATAATGCCCCGCAAAATATCTGGGCGGTGGATCCCGCGCGCCCCGATACAGCGGCGCAGATCACCTTTAGCCCGACAGGGATATACGATTTCGCCGTCAGTCCCGACGGATCGCAGATCGCGTTTAGCGAACGGGCGACCGATGGCACATCCGATATCAAGCTGATCGATCTGGATACGGGCGGGCTGCGCCAATTGACCAACTGCCCGGATTCAGCCTGTACGACTCCCGTATGGCGTCCTGACGGGCGGGTGATCGCCTATGAGCGGGTAGACTTTAATTCCAGTCTGCAAGTAGGCAGAAGCCCGACCCGCGTCTGGCTCATCGATTTGACGACGACTCCCGCCTCAACGCGACCACTCTTTCAAGAGTCCCAGCTTCTCAGCTATAACGCGCAGTGGAGCGCCGACGGAAACCGGATCGCGGTATTCGATAGTTCGAGCGTGGCGATACTGGTGTACGATTTTACGACCGGAGAGATCACCGCCGTGCCGAGCCGCAGCGGAACCAGCGGCGCGCTTTCGCCCGACGGAACAAAGCTCGTCTTTCCCGATGTCCCGCCAATTGAGGAAGGGCAGAACGTCAGCCAATATTTGCGCCTTGTCGATCTGGTGTCTCAGGAATTGGGTTACATCAGCACGCCGGATGATCCGGTTGAAGATGATCAAGCGCGCTGGTCACCCGATGGCGAATGGTTGGCGATCACACGGCGCTATACGGATGATCGCTACACACGCGGCTATCAGCTTTACCTGATCGATCCCGATTCGCCCGCCGACGCGCAGCCGCTCACAGATGATCCGTCGTATGCCGATGGCGTTTATTATTGGGATGCGACCGGAACGCAGATCGTGATCCAGCGGCTGCATTTGTTCGATGAAAACGGGCAGCCTGATAATCTCGCCCGCCCGGAAATATGGACACTTGATATCGCCAGCGGCACGCTCACGCGGGTTGCCATGAATGCCTACCTGCCGCGCTGGGTGCCTTAAGAGCAAAGGATTTTCGCCATGACCGTCCCACCACCAAAACGCGGATCAAATCTGTGGATTTTTTTACTCCTGCCCGCCTTAGGCATTGTCGCGGCGGTGGTGCTGCTTTCGAATGCGACCAACAGCGCATCGGATATCCCCCCCGCCATCGAGACAACCCCCATCGCCCGCGCCACCCTGCCGCAGGTGATCGACGCGCCGGTGATCGATTTTTCGCTCCCCACCCTGACGGGAGACGGTACGCTCTCGCTGACCAGCCTTGAGGGGCGGATCGTGTTCCTCAACTTTTGGGCGACATGGTGCGCCCCGTGTGAGCGTGAACTGCCGACATTCCAGCAGTACACCCGCGAACACACCGCACCCGATGATCCGATCATCGTCACCATAAATTATGGACAGGATGCCGAAACAATCCGTCCGTATCTCGAAGGCTTAGGGATCACCGACTTGAATGTGCTGCTCGATACAGCCCAGGAAGTTTCTGATAGTTACGGCGTGTTCAACCTGCCGACGACGTTTGTGATCGACGAGCGCGGGATTGTGCGTTCACCCGTGTATGGCGAAATGACACGTGAAATGATCGATTCGTATATCGCGGAACTGGAGCAATCATGACGATCGCGCGCGCGTTCACGTATTACCTATCCGATCCCGATTGGGTGACGAAGCTGTTGATTATGATGATCGTGACCGGAATCAGCTTCACGACGACTCCGCTTTTGATCGGGGCATTCGGGATGGCGCTCGTATTCGGGTATCAAAGCGCGTTGATTCGCAACGTGCGCGCAAATTTCGTCCCGCCGCTCCCGCACTGGCGTGATCTGGGCAGCATGTTTATGGAAGGGCTTCCCGTTCTGATCGCCTACGTGGTGTTTAACCTGCCGAACCTGTTTATGGGGGCGTTTACATGGCTGGTGACGACACTTTCCGCCGATACGAATATCGTCAGCGGCGGCGTCAGCCTCGTGGTAGCGTGCTGTTTGTTCCCGTTGATTCTGCTTTTAAATCTCGTGCTGCTGCCCATGTTCACCATCGCGCAGGGGCGCTATGCCGAGACGCGCCGTGTGAACGAGTTTTTCCAATTCGGTACGCTGTTCGATAAATTCCGCACCCGCTTCGAGGCGATCAGTCAGTGGTGGATCGGGATGATCCTCGCCTACATCCTGTTTACGATTCTCAGCGCGACCGTGATCGGGATTCCGATCGTGCTGGCATTAATCGTGCCCATCACCGGAGCGCTTGCGGGCATGCTCCACGCAGCAACCTATGACACGCCTGAAAAACGGAAAGGCAGTTAACTTTCACCTTTTCTTCACCGCCGTGCGTACATCTCCCCGTCATCGTTCAGGCGCGCGTAACGCTCCGCTTCCAGTGCGGCGATTTCGCCGTCTGCCGCATCATCGAGCGCATATGCCGCACGCGCCTGTTCTTCGCGTTTGATCTTCGCATCCTGTCGCGCCGTCCGTTGTTCAATCGCATTCCGCCAGATCGCCCGGGTCGAAAACGCCGCGCCGATGATCAAGCCGAAAATCAACCCTGCGGCGATAAACTGCCAATCCCCGCCTACAAATTCTTGCTGCTGCATCAAATTGGTGACGGTTCGAACCGTGCCGTCTATCGACACCATATCATACGTAACAGGCACAAAAACCTGCACCGTCAGGCTGTTTAACAAAGCGACGATCGATAAGACCACCGCTGTCCATACACCTATTGTCGCAATCGCTCGTTCGCGCATTCATTCACCTCCAGATGTATTAACCAATACGTATCCGCCGCCGCTAGCGTTGCGGTCAAGAGTCCTAGAAACACTTAGCGCTCTTTTAACTCGACACACACGCGGAAAAGGCTATAGTAGAGGGGTGTTCAGCTTCCGAAGGCTTCTTCATCAGGATTGCATGAAACCGAACCTCAGCAAAACGCAGCGCAAGGCTCTTATCTTCGCGCACGATTTGATGCGCGGTCGAATCGAATCGTCGTCTTTCCTGCCATATGTGCGCGGGACGACGCTTCCCCTTTCTGATGGACGTGTATGGCATCTGCGGCGGCACTGGATCGAACCGGATCGTGATCCCATGCGCCCGTATTTGAGCGAGGATGTCTTTTCAACGCTGGTGATGGGTGGATGTATGGAAGAACGTCTCGCGCTGCCGGATCGCGTGTGGGTGTACCGCATCACCCGCGATGGGTGCGATGCGATCGGGCGGATTTACCCGCCTATCGCGGAGACGCTCGAAAGCATCGGTGAGCGCATGATCCGCCGCCGCGCCGCTGAACTCAGCGAACGCGCCGAACTCAACCGCCGCCGGGGAAACTCCTTCAGCCAGCGCACCACGCGGAACAGCGACGGCACACCCGCCAAAAACAGCGCATTCAATTATCAGGCGCGCAAACGCTAGAAATGCTTCGCGCCGCCTCTCGCAAGGGGCGGCGCTGCTTTCAAATAAGGTCGGTCGATAAGGTCAGCTTGTTACAGCTTGCGTGCGGCGAGCGAAAGCATCGGGCTGATATTTTCGCCGCCGTCATCACCGCGCACAGCAATCCCGCCGCGCTCGGCATCTTGCCATGAATAGAAAGCGCGCACACCCTTCCCGAAAGACTCTTTGATCCCGCGCACCAGCAGACGCGGATCATCTGTGTGCGTGAGGACGACAAAACGCTCTCCGTCGATCCCGACAAAATCATGCGGCGTGCCGCGTTCCCCCACCGCATCATGAATCGATCGGGCGGCGAACTCTAGCACCTGATTAGCGGTGATAAACCCGTACACATCGCGGAACAGATCATAGCCATCAATCCGGAACAGCAGCGCGTGATACGGTTGACGCTCGTAACGGCGGCGCTCTAACTCCTCGTTGATCAAGCGCCCGGAGGGGAGTCCTGTACGCGGCTCGTGAAGTTGTTCACGGGTAGCGCGCATGATCGACCCCTGCACGCGGAGTCGCAGTTCTTCGACATCAAACGGCTTTGTGATGTAATCATCCGCGCCCATCTCCAACCCGTGAATCTTATACGCGGCTTCATCGCGCTGCGTAAGAAAGATCACCGGGATATAACGGGTAAACGCCGTCGAGCGAATCCCATGAAAGATGGTATAGCCGTCCATATCGGGCAGCATCAAATCAAGCAAGACCAAATGTGGAAATTTCACCCGCGCCATTTCGACGCCCGCCTTGCCCGTTTCGGCGTGGAGTACGTCAAATTGGTGAGCGCTGAAATACATGCGGAGCATGTCCGCGACATCAAAGTCATCTTCAATTAGAAGCAGTCGCTTATTCACCGCATCCCCTTTCCGTTAGGTGTCCCCGTCCAGGATCGCGCCGACCCGGAACTGCTCACCGTCAGTATCCGAAGCGTTTTTGAGCGAATCGAGGAGTGGAAGCGTATCGCCAGCTTGATCCGCCCGGAAAACATTGGAGACGGGCAGCACACTGGCGGTAGGAGGTATGTGCGAGGTATCGACCTCTTGCAGCAGGCGGAAATAGTTGAGAATATCGCTCAACTGACCTGCATAGAGCGTGACCTCTTCCTCTGTTAAATCGAGACGTGCCAGATCGGCTATTTTGCGAACTTGTTCGGCAGAAAGTTCCACGCTGACCCCACCTCCTTTTATATCCCATTCAGGATCATCTTCTAACACGATTATAACATGTTACCGCCTGCTGAACGGACAAGAGTATAAAGTTTTTGCGCGGCGGTGCGGGATCGCGTAATATCGCAGTAAAAGTACTTTTTGCCGCTTTCTTGAGGACTTGCCGCTGTGAAACGCTCGTACGTGGTTCGCCTGTTTGCTGTCCTCGCCGTGCTCGCCCTCGGCGTATTGGTAGCGGGGACTTTCCCACCTTCTGCGGTGGCGCAGGATGCCGCGCCGCTCACGCTGGAGATTACCGGTGTTAGCGTCACACTGCCCACTACTACTGTAACCGCCAATGTTTACACACTTTCGGGTGTACCCATCACCGGATTAACCCGTGATAACATCGCCTTGCGCGGCGCGCTGGCGGATGCGGGCGGGCAGATCGTCTCGGTGCAAAATGTCACCGCCGACGATATCGATTTCTCGGTGCTGCTGGTGATTGACACAAGCTCAAGCATGTACGGTCCGCCGCTGGAACGCACCAAACAGGCGGCGCGCACGTTTATCGACAATTTGCGCCCGACGGATCCCGTTGCGCTGGTATCATTTAACAGCGATGTCCAGCTTGTGCAAGATTACACGCTTGACCGGGAACTCATGGGCGCGGCGATCGAGTCGCTGCAATCCAGCGGACGCACCGCGCTGTATGACGCCGCCGCCGATGCGCTCCGCTATGTCGGGCAGTCGCCAACCAATCGGCGCATCATCGTATTTTTGAGCGATGGTCAGGAAGATCGCGGCAGTGAATCGGCAACCCGCTTCGGGTCGATTGGCGCTGCCCGCGATGCCGGAATCCCGATGTATACGATCGGTTTCGGCTCGGTCGATCAGGTTTATATGGGACGGCTGGCAGAAGAGTCAGGCGCGCAGTTCTTCCTTGCTCCTTCGGTCGAACGCATCGTCGATATTTACACCGATCTTTCGGCACAGCTTCGCAACGAATATATCATCACACTGGATACACCATTCCCCGCTGATGGGGCGGAATATCCGTTTGAGTTAGTCGTCACCGTGCCGCAGGGCAGTGTCAGCGCTGAGGGTGTTGTACGCGCCCCCGTGCCGATTCCGTATGTCGCGCTGCCCGATCTGCCCACCGAGCCGATCACCGAACCGATCACACTGACCGCCGACATCCGCGCCGATGATCCGCTGACCGGAGTCACCGTGCAGCTTGGCGACGGCGAACCGCAGCCGCTCGAAGCGCCGTTCAGCATCACCATCGATCCGATGCTGTACCCGCCGGGTGATCTGGCGCTCACGCTGAACGCGACCGATGACGATGGCGAAACCGGAACATTACAAGCCGTTCTCCCGATTGCCGCGCTCCCATCGTCGATCACGATCACGCCGGAATTAGCATCGCTCGGCGCAATCAGCGAACCCACTGAATTTACGGTCGAAATCGCCGGGCAAACACCGCCGGACGCGATCACTTTCCAACTCGATGACAAAGACCCGATCACAGTGGACGCGGGGACAACAAACTTTGATGTGACGATCGATCCGTTTGGTTTCGCGCCGGGCGTGCATCCGTTCACAATCGAAGTCACCAATGAAGCGGGCGTAGCATCCGCGCAAACCGTTGATTTTGAGATCGCCGCGCTCCCGCCCGTGATCACGATCACCGGCTTGACCGAAGGCGCGCAGATCGGCAGCACCACCGCCGTACTCGTTGAAGCACGTGGGCAGGTCGGCGTTGGCGTCACCGACGTAACCGCGCGCATGGCGAACGGGCTGGAAATTGTCGCGCTTGAACCCGCAGCAGATGATCTGCTCATGTTTGAGATCGACCCCATGCAGTTCCAGCCGGGTGCATGGAATTTCGTCGTGAGCGCCGCGCTCGAAAACGGGCAAACGCAAGAAGTCACGATTCCTGTGATCGTGAGCGCGCTCCCGCCGGAAATCACCATCGACGGATTAGCGAACGGCGATACGCTCGCCGAAGACACCGAAATTACGGTGACGGCGAATTCGCAAACGCCTGTGACGCGCGTCACCATCGCCATCGACGACATCGAACAACCCGCGCTCACCGCCGAACCGTTCACATACACGATCCGCGTGTTGGACTTCGCGCCGGGTGAGCACATCATGCGGATTGCCGCCGACGCATCGAATGGTCAAAGCGCAACGCTTGATGTCGTATTCACGATCGATCCCGCCCCCGCCGCGACCGCAACCTTTGTCGCTGGCGCAACCGCGACCGCCGTTTTTGAGGCGACGACCGCCGCCGATGCACTGATCGCGGCGAGTGCCACGCAGATCACCGGGGCGACGGGAACGGCGATCGCCGTCTCAACCCAAGCCGCCGCTGAAGCCGCGATTACCGCACAAGCCGCCACCCAAGCGGCAGCCGATGAAGCCGAACGCGCCGCAGCATCCGCAACACAGGCGGTACTCGATGCGACCGTAACATTTGAAGCACTCGGCACGGCGACTATCGAAGCGCAAAATGCAGCGGCGACCGCGACACGGGACGCAGTCAACGCAGTTGCAAGCAGCACAGCCGACGCCGAACGCATCGAAACCGAAATGTTCGAACTCGCCACCGCCACCGCTGCCACCGCCACCGCCGCCCGCGAAGCCGCCGCGACGGATGCACAGGGGACAATTCTCGCGCGTCAGGCGACCGCGACCGCCGCCGTTGGCACAGAAGCATTCCGCACCGAAATTGCAGCGGCGCGCACCGCCACCGCTGATGTGATCCTTGCGGGAACGGGAATCGCACGGACGGCAACTTCTGAAACGCGGGCAACCATGGATGCGGCAGCAAGCGCCGCCGCCGCAGAGGCTACCGGGACAGGGGCAGCCGTTGATGCGGTCGCCGCGACTGCAAGAGCAGACGCCAGAGCGACAGAGACGCACCTCTCACAAGCAAGTGTGGTTGAAGAAGTCACGCAGCGCGCCGAAACCGAAGTCGCAGCATCGGCGACAGCGCTGGTGGTCACATCAACCCCCACGCCTGAAGTCACCGCCGAGCCGACCGAAGAACCAACTGCCGAACCGACCGACGCGCCAGTTACCGCCGTCGCGCAGGGCGCAGGAACAGCAACCGCCACCCTGACCGCTGTCGAAATCGAACCGGATCAGCCCGCCATCAACCCGGAAAGTTTGCCATTGGTGTTTGTGGGATTGGGGATTCTGCTCATCCTGATCGTGGTGATTTACTTGATCCTGACGAGCCGCCGCCGCGATAACCGTAACAGGTAACAATAAGCTTGAACCGCAGAGAACGCAGCGTAAAAACCTGCGTTCTCTGCACCCTCGTTAGTCTTCGTTGACCAGATGAGCGCGCAGCATCCACGCCATCTTTTCGTGCGCTTCCATCAATCCGGTTAGAAAGTCGGCTGTACCTTCGTCGTCGAGATCGTCCGTTTTTTCGACATCTTCGCGCAGCGCCCGGATGATCGACTCATGATCCGCCAGCAAATTGGCGATCATCGTCTGCGGGGCAGGCACAACACCCGGTTCTTCTTTCAACGTCGCCAACTGCAAGAACTCCGCCATCGTGCCGGGAGCAAATACGCCCAATTGACGCACACGCTCCGCCAATTCGTCGATCTCCGCCGCGATTTGATCGTACTGTTCTTCAAAGAACTCGTGAAGTTCCGCAAAACGGCGGCTCTGCACGTTCCAGTGATAATTGCGCGTCTTGATGTACAGGACATGCGCGTTCGCCAAATGCACGTTGAGCAGTTCCGCTACGCCCGTCCGCTGTTCATGAGTCAAACCGATGTTGATCGGTGTGCCGTCCAATGCTGGCGTTTTGCCGTTTAATGCGGCTTTTGTCGTCGATTTCTTGGTGCTCGTTTTGACTGCCATATGATCTCTCCGTTTTAGCGTGTCAGATCAAATTATCCTGCTTCGATTATCGCCCCGAAATCCCCATCCGGCGCATCTTTTCATGAGCGACTTAGGGAATTTTTGGTTACGACATGATGCCCGATCACGAGCGCGTCCATCTTCGTTCGCATAAAACAGTCCACCGCTTCGGCAGGCGTGCTGACGATTGGCTCGTTTTCGTTGAACGATGTGTTCAAGACGACAGGCGTCCCCGTGCGTTCCCCGAATGCGTTGATCAGCGCCCAATACAGCGGCGATTCGGCTTGATCGACAGTTTGCAGCCGCCCTGTGCCGTCAATATGAGTCACGGCGGGAATCTCTGCCTGTTTTTCGGGCAGCACGCCGTACACCTTGATCATAAACGGATCGGGGTAGCTCTGGTCGAAGTATTCCGCCGTGCGTTCCAGCAGGATCGACGGCGCGAACGGGCGGAACTTCTCGCGGTGTTTAATGCGCGCATTCAGGATGTCTTTCATATCATCGCGGCGCGGATCAGCGAGAATGCTCCTGCTGCCGAGCGCACGCGGACCCCATTCCATCCGCCCTTGATACCATCCGACGACATTCCCGTCCGCGATGAGTTCGGCGGCGCGTGTAACCAGTGCCTGATCATCGAGCACCTGATACGTCAAACTTTGCGTATCGAGTTCGGCGCGGATCGCGTCATCGCTGTAATGCGTTCCGGTGTAGGCGTTGCGGAGTTGGTAGCCGACCCCGTTTTTGGGATCGCGCGGCATACCCAACACCTGATGATAGATGTAATAGCACACGCCGAGCGATGTTCCGGCGTCTCCGGCGGCGGGATGGATATGAATATCCTCGAACGGTGTATTCGGCAGGATTTTGCCGTTAAAGGCGCTGTTCAGCGCGACACCGCCCGCCATCGTGAGCGTTTTACTGCCCGTCTGCTGCTGCACCCGCTTCACAAGCGCCATTTCTGCTTCTTCGAGCATCGCCTGTAAGCTCGCCGCGACATCCATTTGCTGCTGCGTGATCTCGGTGCGCGGAACGCGCGCTTCACCGAACAACTCGATCATTTTGGGCGAATACAGCGTGCCAATCGTCGGCTCGCCGCCTTCCCAACTCATGTTTGCGCCTTCGGCATGATGCACGAAGTAATCGAGATCGAGTTCAAACGTGCCGTCACGCTGCACGCGCACGATCTTACGCATTTCGTCCATATAGCGCGGCGTGCCGTAAGGCGCGAGTCCCATGACTTTGCCTTCGTCGCCATACTTGGGAAAGCCGAGCCACTGCGTCACCGCATTGTAGAAAATGCCGAGCGAATGCGGGAATTTGATCTCGTCCTGCACCGTGATCTGGTTGCCCTTGCCGAAGCCCCACATCGTCGTGACGAAATCGCCTGCGCCGTCCACGCTCAAAATCGCGGCTTCGTCATACGGGCTGACGAAAAAAGCACTCGCCATATGGGCGCGGTGATGCTCAACGTTGTGATACTGCGCTTTAAGCGCCGATGCGCCTTCGAGTCCCATATTTTTGAGGAACTCCGTTTTGAGCGATCCGACTTTCATCGAATTACTCAGGCGGTCGCGCACCATGTTGAGCGTCGGGCGACGGGCGAAGAAATACAGCGCCGCCTCCATCAAATTAGCTTTGGGATCGCGGGAGATACCAATATGATCCAGATCGGCGGCGGTGATTCCGGCTTCGCTCAACACAAAACGGATCGCCTGAACAGGGAAACCTGCCCAGTATTTCGTCCGGTTGAAGCGTTCTTCTTCGGCGGCTGCGATGAGCACCCCATCGCGGATCAAGGTCGCACTTGCGCCGCCATGATAAGCATTGATTCCAAGGATATACATCGTGTGATGCTGCTCTCTATGCGTCGTTAAACGGGCGTATTATACCGAAAATTGACTCGGTGTTTGTTCGGCTGTAGGCTTATGACAGATTGAAATGGAGAAAAGTTGCAATGCAAGCTGCGCCTACAAAAACCGTTTTTGGAGAGATCACGGATTTTCTGGCGACCAATCCTACACCAGAAACGATCATTGCCTATCGTCTGCCAGACGACTTACAGACGCGGGCACGGGAACTGCTTGAGCGAAATGGGGAAGGAACGCTTGCCGAAGCCGAACGCGAAGAACTACTCGATTTCGTGCGCGTCGATGAAATGATGACGCTGCTTAAGGCGAAAATGAGGCTTAAACTCAAGCAGGCGTCTGCATGACGATCACAAAAGCACAGCGCCAAATCGTCGAAACACGCGCCGGTGGATGCTGTGAGTACTGTCTGATGCCGGAAAACGCAAGCACGGTCGCTTTTCATGTTGATCACATCATTCCGCTTAAGCACGAAGGCACAGACGACGATGATAATCTGTGCTTCGCCTGTGTGAAATGCAATACGTATAAAGGTTCAGATATCGGCGGTTTTGATCCGTTGACAGGCAAGCTCACGCACCTTTATCATCCACGCCTGCAAAAATGGGCAGATCATTTCGAACTCAAGAGTGACATGCACATCCTTGGACGCACGCCTGAAGGACGTTCAACAGTTCGCCTATTCAGGATGAATGATGAAGCTCGCGTCGAGACGCGGCAGATCCTCTTGGAAACAGGTGATTATCCCTGCATACCACCGGAGTGATGAATCCCCATGCCCCGCCAATGGATTGAACCCGCCCCCGTCGAAATTCCGCCCGAT
>CALBRY010000206.1 GCA_937927665.1 uncultured Chloroflexota bacterium | reverse complement strand
GGGCGGTATGTTTTCGCCTCAACCAGTGTCGCGCCGCCGCCGTTGTAAGCGCGTTCGACTGCTTCGCGCATCACGTCATACACGGCGAAAATATCGTTGCCATCAACCCACACGCCGTGAACGCCGTAAGCCGACGCGCGATCCGCCACGTTTGCGACCGACATCTGCGAATCCATTTTGACGCTGATCGCATACAAATTATTCTGCACCATGCAGATAAACGGCAGTTTATGAACCCCCGCCCAATTCATGCCCTCGTGCCATTCGCCTTGACTGGTCGATCCTTCGCCCAAACAGGTGAACGCAAGCCGGGGATGCGTGGGATCAGCCGGATCGACCAAGCCGGACTGCTGCCGGTACTTGATGGCGAACGCCAGCCCCGCCGCTTGCGGCACTTGGGTAGCCACCGGACTAGAGCCGCTGACGATATTCAGATGTTTTGCGCCAAAATGGCTCGGCATCTGCCGCCCGCCGCTGCTCAGTTCGCCTTTTTTGCCAAAGAGCGAGAACATAAAGTCCGTCGGCGTCACGCCGATGGCGAGAACGAGCGCGAGATCACGGTAGTACGGATGCACATAATCGACGCCGCGATTGAGCGCGAACGCCGCCCCGACCTGCGCCGCCTCATGCCCCATGCCGGAGATGTGGAAGGCGATCTTGCCCTGACGATGCAGCGCCCACGCCCGCTCATCAAGTCGGCGGCTGAGCAGCATCGTGTGATACATCTCCAACAGCGCCGCTTCCCCAAGCTGCGCGCTGCTCCCCGCTGTTCGAATCAGTGCCATGGGTACTCCTGAAGAATTAAGCGGTCAAAAAGCAATTTTAGTGAATACTCGTCTGTATTCACAAATGAATCCCCCTACTTTATTCAGCAGATTATACAACTTTTCGATGCTTATTCGCGCCAAACTGCACAAAAAAAGCTCCTCATCCCCTATCGCCTCTCTCGATCGTATGCGATCAACGAGAGGCGATGTCAATTGGACTCCCCCTCTCCAAACATCGTTTAGAGAGAGGGCTAGGGGGTGAGGAGCAGATAGACGACTATAAGGAACAGGGTGTGTTCGATTAGTCCCCGGCAGCAGGTGTGCGTTCCGGCAGCCGATCCGCGATCAATTCGACAACATCCTTGATCACGATTTCGCCGCCGACCGTCGCTTTTGCGGTTTCAAACATCTGCAAGCAGAACGGGCATCCGACAGCGAGTGTTTCAGCGCCCGTCGCAACAGCTTCTTCATAACGGGCAACATTTACCGCCTTAGTGCCGTGTTCTTCTTCCTTCCAGAACTGCGCGCCGCCCGCACCGCAGCAGAACGAATTCTCTTTGTTACGCGGCATTTCGACCACCGACCCGATCGTATTCAACACGGTGCGCGGTTCTTGAATCACATCGTTGTGCCGTCCAAGATAACATGGATCATGGAATGTGACATTCGATGAGCGTCCGTTATCGCGCACGCTTTCCGGCAGTTTGCCCACCTTGATCAATTCTTCGATCAATTCGGTGTGATGCAGCACATCATAATCACCGCCAAACTGATGATATTCTTTGCCGAGGCTGTGGAAGCAGTGCGGGCAGGTGGTGACGATCCGCCGCGTTTTGCCCTCAAAAGCGGCATTGATCGTCTCAACATTCGCTTCTGCCATCGCTTGATACAGGTCTTCACGTCCGGCACGCCGTGCCGAGTCCCCTGTGCATTGTTCGGCGTCACCCAGAATAGCGAAATTCACGCCAGCGCGATTGAGAACTTTCACGAGGGCGCGGGCGGTCAACTGTGCGCGCGGATCATAGCTCGGCGCGCACCCGACCCAGTACAGCACGTCAAAATCGGGGTTGTCTTCAACCGTCGGGACTTCAAACTCAAGCCCGTTCGTCCATGCGTAGCGGCTGTCCGGGTTGCCCCATGGATTGCCCTGCCGCTCCATCCCTTTGAACGCGACTTCGAGTTCCTTCGGGAATTCGCTCTGCATCATCACCGCATCGCGCCGAATATCGAGAATATCCAGCATCGGTTCGTTGCCGACCGGGCAAATATCAATACACGCGCCGCACGTCGTACACGCCCACACTGCCGACTCGCTGATTGCCGACCCGATCAACGGGAACGCGCTCTCTGCGCCTTCCGCCAGCGCGCTCATCTGATCCTTGATCAAGAAGCGCTTGTTGATCTCATATGCCGATGGTGACAATTCTTTTCCGGTGGTGTACGCCGGGCAAACATCCTGACAGCGGTTGCACATAATGCACGCGAAGCCGTCAAAAATGTTGGTCTTGGTCAGGTGTTCGAGACGATTCGCGCCGAACTGCTCGATCGTATCATCTTCAAGATCGATTTTTTCCATTTCGCCAAGCGAAGTACGGCGCGGGCGAGTCAAAAAATTCAGCGGAGCCATGAACAAATGCGCGTGCTTGCTGTATGGGAAATACGGCGTAAACAGCAGGATTCCGCCGAGCGCCAGCCACCAGAAAAGATGCTCCAGCGCGCGAAGCCCGTCCTCGCTTGCGCCGAGCCACAGCGGGCTAACAGCCGTCGCAAACGGGCGGAACAAATCCGCGCCTGTATCGGCAACCTGCACCGACTGAGCGAGGAAACGCGATCCGACATGGATCAGAATGAAAACCGCGACGATCAGCGAGTCACGGGTAACGCCGCCATCTTTCACCTTCGGGTGAAGCAGCACATTATCGTGATACGTGAGTTCGCGTTTGCTCGGCAGCACAAAGCGGCGCAGGATGAAGTAAGTCACCCCCACAATCACCGCCACGCTGAGGATATCGCCAAGCAAGTTGTACACGTCAAAGAGGAAACCTTCCCCGCCTAAAAAGTGAAAATCGGGAAAGAAGCCCTCAAACACATCGACGACATTGATCAAGAAATAATAGGTAAACCCCCAGACAACGCCGAGGTGAAACAGGCTCGTCAGGCGGCGGGTTTTCAGGGTGGTGTGCTGTGTGAGGTAAACGCGCAGGGCTTCCCACAGGCGGCGAGGCAGGTGATCCAGATAAAGCTCTCGCTGTCCCCGGAAGATCACCTTGACCATATCAGACAAGCCGCCGATCGTCGCGCCAACGGCGATCACCGAAAGGATGATGAAAAGCATTTGTTCAACGGGCGTGAGCATGAACGTATCCTTGCACAATCAGAAGTCTTTAGTGGGTGAATATACCACCCGCGCGGGAAAGAGAAAACAGATTCGCGCGAAGGCGCTCCCGAGCAGTGGATCTTTACGCATGGGTTAATTTCAGGTATGCTCAACGGGTCATATAGGCTCATGAAAGTGCATGATGCGTACAACACACGTAGCCGCGGCGGGTCAACCTGCGCGCCGGGATGCGCTCCCGCGCAATATCTACTGGTATTACGTCATGGAAGCGGGCAATTCGACCGGCTTCATCATGGGCAACTGGATTTTCTTCTGGCTGCGCTTCATGTCATACGGACAGCTTGGATTGATCGACGGGCTGGCGTTCGGGTTTGGCATGTTCATGGAGATTCCGACCGGCGCGCTTTCCGATCTGCTCGGCAAGCGGCGCACGCTGATCGCGGCGATGTTCTGCGAAGTCGTCGGTATCCTGCTCATAGCAACGACCAACACCCTTGAGCAGCTTGTGATCGGGTTTTTGATTCAGCAAATCGGCTGGGCATTTCAGTCCGGCGCATCGGAAGCCCTCGCCTATGAGTCGCTGAAGGAGCATGGGCGCGAAGCCGAATATTCGCGCGTGCTGTCCCGCGTCGGCGTGATCGGCACGGCTGTTTTCATCATCACAACATTGATCGGCGGCGGCTTGTATTTGGTTCAGTTCCGTGTGCCGCATTTCGTGTGCGCGCTGGCATATGGTACAGGCTTATTTGCCACCTTGATGATGCGCGAACCGCACATCGACCGATCCGCGCATCCCCGTCACGCGAGCGCGCTGGCAAGTTTTCAAGCGCAAATCGTGAACGGTGTACGCCAGCTTCGTACTCCCGCACTCCGTCCCTATCTCCTCCTGATCTTCATCGTTTCCGGCGTGTACACAATCTATCTCGTCGGGTTGGTGCAGCCGACGATCGGTGTCAGTTTCGGTTTCGACGCAACCGCCCAGTCTTTGATCACCGTCGTGTCAGGGATCGTGAGCGCGGGAACACTGGCAGCCCTGCCGATGCTGAAGCGTCGTCTAGGAGAATGGCGCGGCATCGTGTTGATCGCCTTCGCGCTCGGACTGGGGTGGCTGCTCGCCGCGCTCCCGTTGGGCGAGATCGGCGTGCTGGTGATGCTGCTCATCCGCTTGGCGGGCGATCTCAGCCGCCCGTGGATTTCGCTGATCCTCAACCAGCACATTGAATCACATGCCCGCGCGACTGCGCTTTCAAGCATCGCCCTCATGAGCAAGCTCCCCTATGTGGTGACGGCGTTCATTGCCGGTCAGTTGATCGAAGCAGGCGTGCTGTGGGTGCTCAATCTTGCATTCGGCTTGTTGGTGATGTTGGCGCTGGTTGTCTCCGTGATCCGCACAATGCGCCGTCGTACCTGATCAC
>CALBRY010000205.1 GCA_937927665.1 uncultured Chloroflexota bacterium | reverse complement strand
CCCGCCAGCCGCCGACAATCGCCTGTGTGGAAGCAACCGCCGCCCCCGCCGATGTTCCGCCGTATACTGCGCGGCTCTCGTAAAGATAATTCGTCCATCCGCTGTCCGCGCACAAGACCTCTTGATACAGCGGCGTTTCGCCTCCACACACAAATATCCCTTGTGGTGCGACAGCCTCGATCATTTCACGCGTGAGGGGCTTATGGCGCATTAAGAAACACGACACCATATTAGCGGGCTGCGCCCCCGCGCGGACAAAATCACCGACATACGTACTGCACCAAGTTTCCATATCCGCCATAGATTCTGCGGCGAGAATCAGGGCGATTCGCCCATCCTGATCAGCGCGGGCAGCCCGCACCATCTCGGAGAAGGTTCGTTGATCCGTTTGCGGATGCTCTCCTCCACCGTGTAAGAAAAACACAGGGATCATCGCGTGCAGCCTCTCTGTTATAATGCCTAACGGACTAGTGATTTAAGGGTTGAGAACTCCTATGGCTCCGTCCTATCTCATTGTCGGGTTGGGCAATCCCGGCGCGCGGTATGAGAATACACGTCATAACCTCGGATACAAAACCGTCGAACGCTTGGCACAATTATACGGGCTGTCGTTCAATAAAACGGAACATAAAGCACAGACCGCCAGCGGCACGATCGCCGATAAGCGGGTGATTCTTGCCAAACCGCTCACCTTCATGAATTTGAGCGGTGAATCGGTGCAGCCGCTTTTGCACTTCTACAAAATTCCGGTCGAAAACCTGTTGATCGCGTGTGATGATCTCGATATTGCCTTTGGCGTACTCAGAATCCGCAAAACCGGATCGAGCGGCGGTCAAAACGGCATGAAGAGTATCATCGAACGTGTCGGGACACAGAACATCAATCGTATTCGTATCGGGATCGGGCGTCCCCCCGGCAAGATGAACCCGGCGGATTACGTACTGACAGGCTTCAAAGGCGATGATGTGATCACCGCGCTTGAGTTGGTCGACCGCGCCGCCAAAGCTTCTGAAACTTGGATCAAAAGCGGAATCGACGCCGCAATGAATACGTATAACGGCACGGGTGATGCCCCGAAGCCGAAACCGGAAAAAGCCGAACCTACTCCAGCCTCGACGGATGAGACTCCATGAAGATCGGTATCTTTTCAGACATTCATGCCGACGCCCGATCGCTGAACAAAGCCCTTAAGCTGCTTGAGCGGAAAGGAGTCGATCGGTTGATCTGCTGCGGCGATCTGGTCGATGGTGCTTCCGAAGGCGAAGCCGCATGCCAGCGCGTCAAAGGGTTAGAAATTCCGGTCGTCATGGGCAATCATGATCTCGCCTATTCGACTCCACGCGCCAATTCAATGGCAAATGCGCTGCGTCCTTGGCGGACGAGCGTCACGCGCCGCCCGGATGACCTGAGCGAAGACTCGATTGCTTATCTGGGATCGCTGCCGCGTTCGCTGGAACTGGAGTATGAGGGTGTTAAACTGATTCTCGCGCATGCGAACACATGGGATTACGTGAGTTATATTTTCGCGTCCGCCAGTTCGATCTCGAAGGTGCGCAAGCTAAGAGAATTCGTCGCGCCTGAAGTCAGCGCGGTCATTTTGGGACACACGCACCGCCCAATGGACACCCGCTTTCAAGGACTTCGCATCTTCAACCCCGGCTCGGTTGAGGGCAATCGCCACGAATCAAGCCGCTCTTGCGCGGTGCTCACCCTGCCCTCGCTGGATTTTGAGGTCTACGAAATCGACCGGGACACGCCGCTTACAGCCGCCTCATACGATTTTGACAGTTTTTAATCGACCCCGGTATTAGAAAAGAAGGACGGCGCGTCATGCAGCTTTCCGGCTTGCTCGACCTGCTCCGCGATACGATTCCGTATCGTGATCTGCTTGCCCGCTTGAACACCTCCTCAACTTCCGACCCAGCCGCGTTGGGTGTGATCCGTTCGGCGCGCCCTTATGTGCTGGGTGCGCTGGCGCGTGATTGGACAAATCGTCCGGTGATTTACATCACCGCCCGCGTTGATCGCGCCTACAACACCGCCGAACAGCTTCCCGTATGGATGGGTACAGAAGCGCGCATCACCCGCTTTAACGAACCCGCGCCGCTCTTTTATGAGCGCTCCGCATGGGGTGAAGCCCCGATGCGCGGTCGCATCGAAACACTAGCCGCACTCATGCCGCCTGACGAAATACACGGCGCATCCGTGCCGCTCGTCGTCACCTCCGCGCGCGCGCTGATGACGCGCACCATGCCCGTCCACCGCTTCCGCGATTCGCTCATGACGCTGCACCCTAAAATGCGCGCCAGCGTCGATAAATTGATCGAGCGCTGGGTGAAGCTGGGATATGAAGCATCCAGCATCGTGATCGAGCCGGGGCGATTCAGTCGGCGCGGCGGCATTCTCGATATTTTCCCCCTTGCTGCCGATCGCCCGATCCGCATTGAATTTTTCGGAGACGAGATCGATAGTCTGCGTGCCTTTGATCCGTCCTCACAGCGGACGATCAGCATGCTAAACGAAGTGACCATCCCTCCGGCGCGTGAAGCCCTCCCCGGCGAATCGCCCCAAGCCGCCGACCGCCTGACAGCGTGGTTCGCATCGCTGACGGGCAAAGACGGCTCGGATATGACCAGCGCCGCCGCCGATCAAGCGCCGCTCTCGACCGGAAGCGCGTTCCCGTTCTTGGAGTTTTACCTTCCCTATATGTATCCGCATCCGGTGAGCTTGCTCGATTACGCCCCACCTGATGCGCTGATCGTGGTCGAAGATGGGGCAGAACTCCGCGACACGATCACCGAAATCGAAATGGCATCCGCAAAAGCGCGTGAAGAGCGCGTCGCGTCGGGTCAGCTTCCGCCCGATTACCCCGTGCCATTCCTGACATGGGATCAAATCGCAGACTCGCTTGCGCTGCGCCGCGTCGTCTATCTCGGTCATGGCACATCAACCGAGGATGACGACGAAGGATTGCTCCGCGCCATGATCAGCCCGGAGCTGCGCTTTGGTGGACAGCTCAAACCGCTGCTTCAACATTTCCGCAGTCTGCGCGGCGGCGGCGATCGCATAATCGCGGTCACAGCGCAAGCTGCGCGCTTAACGGATATCTGGCAGGAACAGGAATCCTCATTCGTTGAGCGAACGAGTACGATCCATCAAGCGCCATCCGTGCGGAGCATCACCTTTGTGGATGGCACGCTTCAAGAAGGATGGCGGCTCAAAACCGGAGACGGCGAAACACACCTGTTCACCGACGCCGAAGTTTTCGGTTGGAGTCGACCGGAACCGCGCCGCCGTAAGACTGTCAAGCGAGCGCGCACGCCGGAACAAAGTTACGCCGACCTCCGCGACGGGGATGTTGTCG
>CALBRY010000204.1 GCA_937927665.1 uncultured Chloroflexota bacterium | reverse complement strand
TGCGGCTGATTAGACATACGGACTCTCCTAACGGATAGAGTAAACGCGGTCTCTGTCTAAAATTAGAAAGACACAGTGCCTATTTCGCGCGCTGTGTCCTGTTACAAACGAATGCGTTGAATGCCCCCCGCGTTTGTGCGGATAACTATAACGGCTTTCGCGTCCCGTGTAAAGTTAAAATGCTGTAAGTTTCTCAGTGATCGCTTATCCTGCGTGATTGACTCGCCACACGGGATCGTGCTACCGTCACATACGGACACAAGTCCACTTTCTAATGAAAACAAGTCAGGAGCTTGCAGGATGCAGATGCGTAATCTCTTGAAAGCGGTGCTGGTCACCGCTGTGATTCTCAGTCTGGGAATTGCTGCCGTTGGTGCCCAAGATGATCCTGAGGTAATTGCCAGCGATCTGAACGCGCCGCGCCATGTGTTTTACGCCGCAGATGGAACCCTATACATCGCTGAAGCTGGCATGGGCGGCGAAATGTCTGGCTCAAGCGGCATGGGCGGGGGGAATGTATCGGTTGGTTTTACGGCGCGCGTGAGCACGGTTTCGGCGGAAGGCGAACAGGGCGTTTTTATCGATGAATTGTTCAGCACCGCCGATGATTTCGGCTCGGTTGAAGGCGTCAGCGCGGTGTATACCGACGATCAATATGCGTGGTTGGTGATGGGCATCGGCACGAGCCGCGAAACTGCCCCGCCAGATGCGATCTTCAGCGCATTGGTACAGGTTGATCTGGCGACACTGGATATTTTGAACGTGATCGACCTGCTGGCGTTTGAAGAAGCGAACAACCCGGATAACACACAAGAAATCGCCTCCAATCCGCAAGACATCGCAGTCGCGGAAGATGGCACGGTTTATATCATCGACGCAAGCGGTAACTCACTGCTTCGCATTGTTGGTGATCAGGTGGAATTGTTTCATGTTTGGGAAGTCGATGAGAGCGGTCAAACACCATCCCCCGTTCCGACTTCGATTGAACTGGCGGAAGATGGCAGTATCTATGTCGGCTTCTTGAGCGGCTTCCCGTTCCTGCCGGGAGCGGCGCGCATCGAACAATGGAGCGCGGACGGTGAATTGATCAACACGATTGAAGGCTTGACACTCGTCACCGACTTGGCGATGGGTCAGGATGGGAATTTGTACGCGGTGCAGTTTGCGAACGGCTTCGGCGATATGGGTTACAACGCCGAAACGGGCAGTGTGGTCATGATCGCAGAAGATGGCACGATCACACCCGTGATTGAAGGCTTGAATTTCCCGTATGGGATTGCTCAGGCGGCAGATGGTTCGTGGGCGGTCACGCTCAATTCGGCATTTAGCGCACCGGGTACGGGTGAAGTGATCCGCATCGGCGGCGGGATGTAGGTTCGCCTCACCCTGCTTGCTACGCAAGCCGTCCCTCTCCCACGCAAGCGAGGAGAGGGACAAAAGCATTGCGTTTCTCCCCTTCTCTCCGCCTATGTGGGCTGAGGAGGGGAGAAGTTTTTTTAAGACATCCCCGTGAGGGTGATTGTAAATGTAGTGCCTTTGCCGTGTTCGCTGGCGGCTTCGATTGTGCCGCCGAGCAGACGGATAATCCCGTAAGCGACCGGAACCCCCAACCCGCTCCCCTTATAGCTCCGCACGTATTCATCTTCGGAACGGAAATACACGGTTCCAAGCTGTGCTTTTTCTTCCGGCGTCATGCCAATGCCGTTGTCCTCGACCGCGACGATGAGCGTATTGTCTTTGGCAGAGGCGCGCACGGTGACGGTTCCGCCTTCTTTGGTATAACGGAGGGCGTTTTCGACCAGCTTGGTAAATGCTTTGGCGATCAATTCCCCGTCGGTGTTCAGGATCGGCAAACCGGAGGGGATATCGAATGTAAGCGTACGGTTCAACTGCTCGGCTAGGGTACGCGTGTTCTTCTCGATCATCATGGCAATATTCTTGAACATGCCGATCTTGATGGTGACACGCAGTGTTCCGGCGCGCAGTTTGTTGATGTC
>CALBRY010000203.1 GCA_937927665.1 uncultured Chloroflexota bacterium | reverse complement strand
GTCACCAAAAGATATGAATTGAGTGTACTTGCAAACATAGAATTTACGAGTTGGGGTTGGAAACAGGAAACCGGTCTAGACTTCTAGCATCACCGCTGGAAATCCAGTTTCAATATGCCAGCATCTGGCATTACGACTGGTTGACGTGGTCGAGGGCGTACCGAAGCGACAAATACCCTGCTGAAACGCAAACATCCGGCTCGCGAGTCAGAAGTTGTCAGGATCGGCACCAAATTCAGTGAATCACGAAAGTTGGGTTTGACTTGACAAGCGACCTGGTTGGGTTAGGTTTAGGTCACCACAACCAACCCAACCAAGTCGAGAACATGTCCGTCGGATGATGCTACCCCCGCGTCTTTGAGCAGTTTGTCAGCTGACATTTCGACTGTTCGCCAAACCGGGGTCAGTCCAGTACTACGCTCTGACTGACTAATGGTAACGGACAAACGTGATAGCAAACAATGACTCAGAGCAAAGCACACATCTGATAAGGGAATGATTGCCAACATTGTATGTCGTCAAAAGAAATGGGACAGAAGGGGTGGGAGTGTTAAGAGAGACTCATCCCAAGAATACCCTGTTGTTTAGGCGAATGCACGCGCTAACAAATACTGCGTGCGCCGCTGTGCCAGCGTCCGCTGCTTGACGGCAGCGCGGACATCCAGGATCTGAGCCGCGCGTCCGAAAAAGACATCGGCTGGCGTCAGATTATCGAGCGCTTCGTGATAGCGATGCTGGTCGTAATAGTCCACAAACGCTGCAATGGCGCGCTCCAGTTCACCGGGCAGATAATAGTTTTCCAGGCAAATGAGGTTCGTCAGGCTGCGATGCCCGCGCTCGATTTTGCCTTGGGTCTGAGGATGATACGGCGCGCCGCGCGTGTGCCGGATCCCTTGCGCGCTCAGATACTCGGCCAGCTGCGCCGAGAGGTACGCCGCACCATTATCGCTGAGCAGCCGTGGGCGATGGTGGACGGCGACCTGCTGCACGCCCGTAGCAGCCAGCGCCAGATCCAGGGTGCGCTCGACATCGGTGTGGTTCATGGTGGGCGTGAGCGTCCACGCGATGATGTAGCGCGAATAATCATCCAGCACGGTCGAGAGGTAGTAGTACCCCCAGCCAATGATGTGAAACTGGCTGAAGTCCGTCTGCCACAGCTCGTTCACGCGTTTGGTTGGATGCTTGAACTTGTCCGCTGCCTTGATGAGCACATAGGCAGGCGAGGTGATGAGGTCGTAGCGTTTCAAGATGCGATACACGCTTGATTCGGAGACGAAGTAGCCCTCCGTGTCGGTGATGTGCCATGCCAGCTCCCGCGGAGATAAGGCGGGATGTTCCAGCGCGATACGAACAACATCCTCGCGCACTGGTTCGGGGATCCGGTTCCAGAATTGTTTCGGTTGGCTGGAATGGTCCTGCAGTCCATCGATGCCCGCCTGCTCGTACTGCTCCGCCCAGCGGTAGAACGTGCTGCGCGGGATGCCGATTTCCGCCAGCGTTTGCTTCACCGACAACGCCGACTCGGCCACCAGGCGCAGGATCTCGTACTTCTCGCTGGCGGAAGTGCGGGTTAATCCACCCATTCGCTCTCCTCCTGACCCAGCGTACTTTTTTCAGCACCCGGTTCTTCAGCACCAGTTCCGCCACCACCTGCTTGAGCTGGGCATTCTCGGCGCGCAGCTCGTCGACTTCACTGCTGCTCGCCTCACGCTTGGTATCCCCGTTCAGGCGTGCTTTGCCTGCTTCCAGGAATTCTTTGCTCCACTTGTAATACAAGTTCGGGTTGATGCCTTCTC
>CALBRY010000202.1 GCA_937927665.1 uncultured Chloroflexota bacterium | reverse complement strand
GTGGCGCTCAAGACCAACTGGCTGGGCGACAAGAATCCGACGCTGGTCGATGCGGAATCGCTCCTGATGGCGGGCGACGAGAGCGCGATCCTAAACGCGCCGATCATGGGCGAACATGCGCCGGGGGTCGCGGCGCAGTATGTGACGCTTCCGGCGCGCAACCTGTTCAAAATGCCGGATGGATTCGCATTTGAAGATGCCGCGGCGGCGGGACTGGTGTACGTGACGGCGTGGAATTCGATGATCACACGCGGCGGGTTGAAACCCGGCGAAAGTGTACTGATCGTCGGCGCGGGCGGCGGTGTTAACTCGGCGAGTATTCAGATCGCAAAGCTGGCAGGCTGCACAGTGTATGTCATCGGCAGCAGCGCCGAAAAATGCGATCATGCCAAGTCTCTTGGGGCAGATATCACGATCAACCGGGCGGACGATCCGGCGTGGTCGAAAACGTTGTACAAATTGACGAATAAGCAGGGTGTCGATGTCGTGATCGACAATGTGGGACAGGCGACCCTGCCGGACAGCTTGCGCGCTGCTAAACGCGGTGGGCGCATTCTGATCGTCGGCAATACCAGCGGCTATAATGCCCAGATCGATACACGTTTCATCTTCGGTAAACACCTGACGCTGATCGGCAGTTCAATGGGATCGACTCAGGATTATCAAACGGTGATGAAGCTGGTATTCGCAGGCAAGCTCAAGCCTGTGATCGGCGCAACGTTGGCGCTCGACGACATCCGCAAAGGGCATGAACTCTTGATGAGCGGGGACGTATTTGGCAAAGTCGTCTTGCGGATCGATTAGCATATGGCTGGAGTCGTTCGCACCTATCTATCGCTGATGCGTGAAATCGCGGAGGGGTTGACTCTCACCCCGCTCGATGTGATGGCACGCCAACCGGGAATCGTGATGGTGTACCGGGTGACGGTGCGCTATCACGACCGCCGTGTGCGTGACTCGGCGGCGACGTTGATTCAGCGGCGGATGGATGTGTGGGCGTTGGAAGTGGCGTACCGGGGCGCATTCGATGGCAAGCCGATTCAGTATCCGATCACGATGGCGCGGGGAACAGCATTTGCTGCCGCGCTGACGGGGCAGGGATTTGATCGGCTGTTGGATGCGCCCGATCTCCCACCGTACCCGAGCGCCGATCTAGTGTTGATCGAACGGGCGGCGGGTACGTTTTATCACAGCGTCATCGTTTCGATGACGACAGCGGTTGAGCCGTATACCCGGATCGTGAATGCGGTGCGTAACGGACTGCCGGAAGCACTCAAACAGGTGAAATAGCGCAGCATCAAAGGAGATTTATGGCGAAGCAATACACTGAAACGGAAGCAAAACTGTACGTACCTGATCTGGACGAGGTGCGGGCGAAATTAGAGACACTGGGTGCGAAATTGACTGCGCCGCGTGTGTTTGAGCGCAACGTCCGCTATGACACGCTGGATGAGGCACTGCGCGCCAATTCGGGCGTGCTGCGACTGCGACAGGATACCCGTGTGCGGCTCACGTTCAAAGATGGAGAACGGGTGACGGGTGAACATGGCACATCGCGGTTTGAGGCAGAAGTCGTGGTCAGCGATTTTGACGCGATGGAAGTGATCCTCGGTAAACTCGGCTATTTCCGGTTCATGGTGTACGAGAAATACCGGACAACCTACGAACTCGACGAAACCGAAGTCACGCTCGATGAAATGCCTTACGGGAATTTTGTCGAAGTTGAAGGGGAAGACGAATCGATCGGGCGGGTAATTGCCGCGTTAGAACTCCAAGATGCGCCGCAGTTTCGCAACAGCTACGTGGTGCTGTTTGAAAATGTGCGCCGCCGCTTGAATCTCGACATCCGCGATTTGTCTTTCGAAAATTTCAAGGGAGTTGATGTCCCCGTGATCGCGTTTAGTCCCCCTCTGCGCGATTAACGCCTGTTCTTCTTGTGCGCTCCCTTTGTGCCGTCACTGTCAGCCCGCGTTATAATCCCCTGTGAACCATAAGGGAGACGCATATGACCGACAGCCGCGAACAGGATTTTGTAACCTCATCGGGTATTCCGCTCAAGCGCGAGTTTCGCCCGGACGATGCGCCGATCGATTACGCGCATGATCTGGGCGCGCCGGGGGAATTCCCATTCACACGCGGCGTTTACCCGGATATGTATCGCACCCGCTTATGGACAATGCGCCAATACGCGGGTTATGCCAGCGCAGAAGAATCGAATAAGCGCTATCGCTTTTTGCTTGAACAGGGGCAGAGCGGTTTATCGGTCGCATTTGACCTACCCACGCAGATCGGCTACGACGCGGATGATCCTATGGCGCTCGGAGAGGTTGGCAAAGTTGGCGTAAGCATCAGCAGCTTGCGCGATATGATGCAGCTTTTCGACGGGATTCCGCTTGATCGCGTCAGCACGAGCATGACGATTAATGCTCCGGCGGCGGTTCTGCTTGCCATGTACATCGCGGCAGGGAAACGTCAGGGTGTTGATCCGTCGAAACTGCGCGGCACGGTTCAAAATGACATCTTGAAAGAATATATCGCGCGCGGCACGTATATTTATCCGCCCAAACAGTCGATGCGCTTGATCACCGATGTGTTCGCATACTGTAAGGCGAATGTGCCGCGCTGGAATACGATCAGCATCAGTGGATATCACATCCGCGAGGCGGGCAGTACCGCCGTGCAAGAAGTCGCGTTCACACTCGCCAACGGAATCGCTTATGTGCAAGCGGCGGTTGAGGCGGGACTTGATGTGGATGATTTCGCGCCGCAGTTGAGCTTTTTCTTTAACGCGCACAATCAATTTTTGGAAGAAGTCGCCAAATTTAGGGCGGCGCGCGCGCTGTGGGCATCGATCATGCGTGATCGATTTGGTGCGAAAAACCCCGAAAGTTGGCGACTGCGCTTTCATACCCAAACGGGCGGCAGCACATTGACCGCGCAGCAACCGGTCAACAATGTCGTGCGGGTCGCGCTTCAAGCATTGGCGGCGGTGATGGGCGGTACGCAGTCGCTCCACACCAACAGCATGGACGAGGCGCTAGCGCTGCCGACTCAAGCGGCGGTGCAGGTCGCACTGCGCACCCAGCAGATCATCGCGCATGAAACCGGCGTTGCCGAAACGGTTGATCCGCTTGCCGGAAGTTACGCGGTCGAACACTTGACGACGGAAATCCGCAGCCGTGCCGGAGAATATATCGCCCGCATCGACGAGATGGGCGGCGCGCTTGCCGCGATCGAAGTTGGCTATATTCAGGGCGAAATTCAGGATGCGGCTTACGCCTATCAGCAGGCAGTCGAACGCGGAACGCAGATCGTCGTCGGCGTGAACAAATTCACAGTAGACGAAGAAGCGGAACCGGAACTGCTCCGCGTTGATCCGGCGATCGAAGCGGCGGCGCGGGATCGATTGGCGGCGCTGCGGGCATCTAGAGACAATGACAAAGTCGCAGAACTGCGCGGACAGCTCGACTCGGCAGCACGGGGGAGCGACAACCTGATTCCGTTGTTCATCGAATGTGTGGAAAATGATGTGACGCTCGGTGAAATCTGTAACACACTGCGCGACGTTTACGGGGAATATCGACCGGATGTGATGCTGTAAAGCGAAGGCGCAAGCGCATGGCTGAATTTGACGAGCGCGGGAATTACCGGAGTATTGCCAGCAATCAGAGCATCCTATCGATTGGCAGTACCAACAGTGTATTAAGCATTGGCAGCGCCGGGAGTATCTTATCGATTGGGAGCGCTGGCAGCATTCTGAGCATTGGCAGCACGGGGAGTGTGCTGTGCATCCTCAGCACTTTCAGCGTGTTCAGCGCATTCAGCTTCCTAAGCGTGTTGAGCGTATTTGGCATTCTTGCGGTTCGGGGGCAGCGGCGTGACAGACGATAAAGCGTTTCAAGACTGGCTCGATCATGTGATGCAGTACCCACTCCCGCGCAA
>CALBRY010000201.1 GCA_937927665.1 uncultured Chloroflexota bacterium | reverse complement strand
GAACCTGAACATCTGTCTCTTCTGTACCTGTTTACAATAGAACATAATTCACGCGACGATGGGATGATCATGTCAGCACAAGCGGAATTAGGCGCATACATTCAGCAGTATTTGGGCGAAGTGGCGCAACTGGCGCATCTGATCGATCAGCAGCAAATTGCATACGCCGTCCAAGCGCTTGCTCAACTGCGCGAACGCGGCGGACGTTTGTTCATTCTGGGAGTTGGCGGCAGCGCGGGCAACGCTTCCCACGCTGTGAACGATTTCCGCAAAATCACCCACATCGAAGCGTATGCTCCCACCGATAACGTGTCGGAGCTTACCGCGTGGGTCAATGATGTGAGTTGGGAAGCCGTCTTCGTGGAATGGCTCAAAACATCCCATCTGCGCGCCAGTGACATGCTGCTGATCTACTCCGTCGGCGGCGGTTCGGCGACGACCTCCGCCAACCTCGTCCGCGCGATGGAATATGCCACATCGATCGACTGCCCGATCCTCTCGATTGTCAGCCGTGACGGGGGCAGAGCGAAACAGCTTTCACAGATCACGATCCTGATCCCGGTGATCTCCGAGGAGCGCATCACGCCGCACGCGGAAAGCTGGCAGGCGATCCTCTGGCATTTGCTCGTCAATGCGCTTGTGAAGGCGGTTGTATGACGCGCGCCGTATTTTTGGATCGTGACGGTGTTTTGACGGCGCTGGTGTACTACCCGGATACGGGCGAGTACGAATCGGCGCGTACACCGGCTGATCTCACGATCCTCCCGAATACGCTCAGCGCCTTACAACGACTCCGCGATCAGGGGTGGGCGCTGTTCCTCGTCTCCAACCAACCGAGCTACGCCAAAGGTAAAACGTCGCTGGATAACTTGCACGCCGTCCATGCACGCTTTGAGGAGGCTCTTCAGCGGGTGGGCGTCGTGCTGCATGCCAGCTACTACTGCTATCATCACCCGCGCGGCATCGTGCCGAGTCACACGATGACGTGTGAATGCCGCAAGCCGGGGATCGCGTCGCTGCTGCGGGCGCAGCAGGAATTCGGGCTAGATTTAGCGCAGTCATGGTTTGTCGGCGATCAAGACATCGACATCCAATGTGGACAGCGCGGGGGCTGCCAGACGATTCAACTCGACTATTCCTTATCGGCAGACAAACGGGGTGCAAGTCAACCCGATTGGCGCTGCCGCGACCTTGATCACGCTGTTGAGTTATTGTGTGGAGGTTAGGCGAAATCATGAGTCTTCAAGAGCTGCAATCGCACGTCGTCTACCGTTCGCTCTCCGATTTACGCATCAAATTGTTTGCGGACGGTGCGAATCTCGAACACATGATGAACTTGGCGGCACGCCCGTATATCAAGGGCTTTACCACCAACCCGACGCTGATGCGAAAAGCGGGCATCACAGATTATCAAGGTTTTGCGTGCCGCGTCTTGGAACACATCACAGAACGCCCCGTCTCGTTTGAAGTATTCAGCGACGAGTTTGACGAGATGGAACGGCAGGCACGCATTATTGCCGCGTGGGGCAGCAATGTTTACGTCAAAATTCCGGTGACGAATACGCGCCGCGAATCGTCCGTGCCGTTGATCCGTAAATTGGTGGGCGATGGGTTGAAGCTCAATATCACGGCGCTGATGACGCTGGAGCAGGTTCAGACCGTCGCGCAAGCGCTCCTGCCCGATGTGCCATCGATTGTTTCGGTATTTGCGGGGCGCATCGCCGACAGCGGACGCGATCCGGTTCCCATGATGCGCGCGGCGCTTGAAAAACTTTCCGCCCTTCCTCTTGCCGAACTCCTGTGGGCGAGTCCGCGTGAGGTGCTGAACGCAATTCAGGCGGATCAAATTGGCTGCCATATCATCACCGTAACAGCGGATGTCCTTGAAAAGCTGTCCCTCATCGGCAAAGACCTTGACGAATTCTCGCTGGACACGGTGAAGATGTTTCACAGCGATGCCCATGCCGCCAACTATCAGGTATAAGTGAGCGAATTCGCGGATGTCGGAAAACACAATCTACAAGCACCAAGATTATCAAGTGCGCTCCAACGATCCTTATGCGCTTGCAAAATACCGGGTCGTGCTGCGCTGGCTTCCGCAAGCCGATCATTTGACGGTATTGAATGCGGGCTGTGGTTCCGGCGAAATGAACGCGCTGTTAGCGCGCAATCGCTCATGGCACATTGATGCAATTGACACCGATCCCGATGCGGTAACACGTTCGCTGGCGCTCAAAGCGGATATGAACCTGATGAACGTGCAGATTTCCCAGAACAGCATTGAGGACTTTCGACCGCAGCACTTATATGATCTCATCGTGTGCAACGATGTCATCGAACACATCAGCGATGATGCGCAAGCGCTGGCGCGGCTGACGGCTCTGCTGCGCCCCGGCGGTCGGCTGTACATCACCGTCCCCGCGCTGCAATGGTTGTTCGGTTATCACGATACCATGCTGGGGCATTTCCGGCGCTACAACCGGCGGCGGCTGACTGCCCGCGTGACACCGTATGCGCGGGTGACACGCTGCCGCTATTTCGGCTTCACACTAATCCCGATCGCCGTGCTTTACAGCCGATGGCTGAAACGGGCGTATCCGGTCGGCAAGCAGGGCAAAGGATCGCTGCCCGGTGCTATTCTGCTGTTTCTCTTGCGGATCGAGGAGCATATCGCGCTGCCTAGCGGCACCTCGTTGATTCTTATGGCGGAAAAACCACTTTCGTGAGGAGGATAGGCGAACGATGCAACCGACGATCAGCTTGATTTTTCCCGCCTACAACGAGGCACGGTACATCGCCACGACAGTGAGCGAAGCCGTCGCCTATTTTGAGCGCAAAGGCTTAAGCTATCAGATCATCGTGTCGGCGGATGGCGACGATGGCACGCGCGAAATCGTTGCGGAGATGAGTAAAAGCAATCCCGCGATTCAGGTGATCGGCAGTGTGGAGCGGCGCGGCAAAGGCTATGGTATTCGGCGGGCGCTGGCGCTGGCAGAAGGCTTGTATATCGGTTTCTCTGACGCCGACAACAAGACACCGATCACCGAATTCGACAAGTTCGAGCCGTTCTTACAGCAGGGCATCGATCTGGTGATCGGGTCGCGTTCCCTGCCCGATTCCAAAATCGAGCGCCAGCAAAAGTGGTACCGTCGCATCGGATCGCGCGGGTTCGGTGTCTTTGTGCATACGGTGATCGGTTTAGCAGACATCATCGATACGCAGTGCGGCTTTAAGTTCTTTCAGCAGCATGCCGCGCGCGATTTGTTCGCCCGCCAGCAAATCGACGGCTATATGTATGACATCGAAATTCTGTATCTGGCGAAACGGGCGGGCTACCAGATCACGCAGATCCCGATCCGCTGGCGCGATGACGGCGACAGCCGCTTACAGCTTCTACGCGGCAACATCCGCAATGTAGTGGATGTCCTCAAAATTCGCTTCTCAGGCTCGACAAAACGGCGGGTGACGGTCACTGCCAACAGCATCGCGGATTGATAAATCCCACAGCAAAGGATCGAATCGGTGCGTATTCTCGTCACAGGCGGCGCGGGCTTCATCGGCAGTCATCTCGTTGATCGCCTGCTGCGCGCCGGGCATGAGGTGATCGCCTACGACAACTTCAGCACAGGCTTTCGCGAGTTTCTGACCGATGCGGGTCAGTTCCCGACGTTTCGCTTGGTCGAAGGCGACACACTCGATGTTGAGCGGCTCACGGCAGCGATGCAGGGCTGTGAGGTGGTTTTTCATTTCGCTGCGAATGCCGATGTGCGCTTCGGCACGCAGCATCCCCGTAAAGACCTCGAACAAAACACGGTGGCGACCTTCAATGTGTTGGAAGCGATGCGCGCGGCAGGGGTGCGCCGGATCGCCTTCTCGTCAACAGGTTCAGTTTATGGCGAAGCGTCGGTCATTCCCACGCCGGAAGATGCGCCTTTCCCCGTGCAAACCTCGCTTTACGGCGCATCCAAATTGGCGGGCGAAGGCTTGATCGCCGCCTACTGCGAAGGATTCGGCTTTCAGGGGTATATCTTCCGCTTCGTCTCGATTTTGGGCGAACGCTACACCCACGGTCATGTCTACGACTTTTACAACAAACTGCGCCGCGATCCCACGCAAATCGAAGTGTTGGGCAGCGGTCAGCAGCGCAAATCGTACCTGTATGTGCAGGACTGCATGGACGCCATACTGCTTGTGCTGGAACGGGCGAATGAGCGGCTGAATCTCCACAATCTTGGGACAGACGAGACGTGTACGGTCAACGATTCGCTTGGCTGGATCACCGGTGCGATGGGCGTCACCCCGACGCGGCATTACACCGGCGGCGAACGCGGTTGGATCGGGGATAACCCGCTCATTCATCTGGACTGCCGTAAAGTGCGTGCGTTGGGCTGGCAGCCGAAACACACGATTGAGGAAAGCATCCTGTTGACGTTACGCTATCTACAGCACAATCATTGGGTTTTGGAGCGGCGCTGATGCGTATTTGTGTCTACGGTTTATGGCATCTCGGTACAGTGACGGCGGCATGTCTCGCGGCACAGAACGGGTTTGAAGTTGTCGGCTTGGACGCTGATGAAACGCGGATCGCTCAACTGAGACGCGGTGAGCCGCCGCTGTACGAACCCGGTTTAGCCGAACTGCTGCAAGCGGGGCGGCTGAACTTCACGAGCGATTTGCACGCTGTGAGCAATGCCGAAATCGTCTGGGTGACGTTTGATACGCCCGTCGATGAGGACGATCAAGGAGATGTCGGGTGGGTGCAGGGGCAAGTCGAGCGGACTTTCCCATATCTGGCAGCAGGATCAACCGTGTTGGTGTCGTCTCAAGTCCCCGTTGGCTTCACCCGTTCGCTTGAAGCGCGTTACATGGAGCAGTTCCCCGATCAGCGCGTCAGCTTTGCTTGTTCGCCTGAAAATCTACGCTTAGGGAGTGCTATTCGTGCCTTCACACAGCCGGATCGCGTCGTGATCGGCGTGCGTCACCCGGACGATCAAGCGATTTTGGGTCGCCTATTCGCCCCGTTCACCGACCGGATCGAATGGATGAATGTCGAATCGGCGGAGATGACCAAGCACGCGATTAATGCATTTCTCGCGCTGTCGATCACCTTCACGAATGAGATCGCCCGCTTGTGTGAACAGGTCGGCGCGGACGCCGCCGAAGTTGAGCGCGGGTTGCGAAGCGAAGCGCGCATCGGCGCAAAGGCGTATGTCAAACCGGGCGGCGCATTCAGCGGCGGCACACTAGCGCGCGATGTCGCATTTTTGGGAGCGCTCGCTGATTCGCGCGATGTGCCGATCCCCGTATTGAGCGCTGTTCCTGTCAGCAACGGCGCGCATAAGTTGTGGGCATTCCACCGCGCCACCGAGCTTCTCGGCACGCTGCACGGCGTCACTATCGCCGTTCTCGGTTTGACGTATAAGCCGAATACCGACACGCTGCGCCGTTCAAGCGCGGTTGAACTGTGCCGTGAATTTTCGCGGGCGGGCGCGCATGTGCAGGCGTATGATCCGCTTGTGAAGGCGCTCCCTGATGAACTGCGCGACATGATCGATCTGAAATCCTCATGGCGCGATGCGGTGACGGGCGCGCAAGCCGTCGTTGTGGCGACGGAATGGGCGGAATTCCGCGAGATTGATCCGGCAGCATTCGCGCCGGACACCCTGATTCTTGATGCGAATCGCTGGCTTGCGGGCGCGGCGGGCGTGCACTATTACACAGTAGGCAAACCATGACGAAACTCGCGGGGCGCAGTGCCATCATCACAGGGGCGAATCGCGGCTTTGGCTTGGCGATTGCGCGGGCATTCGTGCAGGAAGGCGCGCATGTGCTGCTGTGCGCCCGTGATGGCGAGATGCTCGATCAGGTCGGTGCGGAACTTGCCCGCCAAGCGCCCGATCAGCGTGTGCTGACACAGGTCTGCGACGTATCCGATCCGCTCAGCGTGAAATCGCTGATCGAGAAAGGGATCGCGGCATTCGGGCAGGTGCAGATTCTCGTCAACAACGCGGGAGTTTACGGCACAAAAGGCGCAGTTGATCAAGTCGATTTGGCGGAATGGTTCGCCGCGCTCGCGATCAACTTGAACGGCGTGGTGCTGACCACCGCCGGAATCCTGCCGCATTTTCGCCAGCACGGATACGGCAAAATCATCAACATATCGGGCGGCGGCGCGACGAACCCCATGCCCTTTTTGAGCGCCTATGCCGCATCCAAAGCGGCGGTGGTGCGCTTCACCGAAAGTATCGCGCTTGAAGTGCAAGAGGCGGGAATTGATATCAACGCGGTTGCTCCCGGCGCGCTCGCAACTCGGCTGCTGGATGAGGTGATCGAGGCGGGCGCGGAAAAGATCGGCGCAGCGTTTTATCAGCGCATGCTCAAGATCAAAGCGGAAGGCGGCACGCCGATGGAAAAGGGAACAGATTTATGCGTGTTCCTCGCATCGGCGCAGAGTGACGGCATTACCGGTAAGCTGATCAGCGCGTTGTGGGATGCGTGGACGACTTTTCCCGATCACGTGGATGAACTCAAGCAGTCGGATGTGTATACGCTGCGCCGCATCGTTCCCAAGGATCGCGGACTGACATGGGGAGATGTTTAGCATGAATGTTGGCATCGTCGGCTGCGGCTTGATCGGCACGAAGCGGGCGCAAGCGCTGGCAGGCGCAAAACTCGTCGCGGTCGTGGATCACGTGGTTGAACGCGCGCACAAGCTGGCGTCGGCACACACAGGAGTCGAGGTGTGCGACGATTGGCATACGCTGATCACACGCCCTGATCTTGATATCGTGATTGTGGCAACCAGCAATGACGCGCTGGCGGCGATCACGTTAGCGGCAGTCGAACATGGGAAGCATGTGCTGGTCGAAAAACCTGCCGCGCGCAGCGCCGCCGAACTGATCCCCGTGCAGCAAGCGGCGGAAGCTCGCGGGGTGCAGGTGCGCGTCGGCTTTAATCATCGCTATCATCCGGCACTGCTCAAAGCGCAAGAACTGCTGCACAGCGGCGCGCTCGGCGAACTGATGTATGTGCGCGGGCGCTATGGTCACGGCGGACGCCCCGGCTATGAGCTTGAATGGCGCGCCGATCCCAAAATTTCTGGCGGTGGCGAACTGCTCGATCAAGGCGTGCACCTGATCGATTTGGCGCGTGTGTTCTTGGGCGATTTTCCGCACGTCAGCGGCTTCGCTCACACTTACTATTGGGATATGCCCGCTGATGACAACGGCTTCATGCTGCTGCGGACGGAACGTCAGCAGGTCGCGTGGCTGCATGTCAGTTGGACGGAGTGGAAAAACCTGTTTTCGTTCGAAATTTACGGGCGTGATGCCAAACTGCACATCGAAGGGCTGGGGGGCAGCTACGGAGTCGAACGGCTGGCGTATTACAAAATGCTGCCGGAAATGGGACCGCCGGATACGACGATCTGGGAGTACCCGCGCGGTGATCAATCATGGGCGCTGGAAATGTCAGAATTCCTAGAGGATATTCGGTTAGGACGCACGCCAGCGGCGAGTCTGCGTGATGCGTACGCCGCGCTCACCATTGTCGATGCCATTTATCAAGCGAGTCGTTCATGATCGTCACCCGCAGTCCGCTGCGCGTCTCCATCGGTGGGGGCGGCACCGATCTCCCATCCTATTATCGTGAGCACGGCGGCTTTTTGATCGCCGCTGGCATTGACCGCTATGTGTATATCACCCTGCATCAAACATTTGTTGATTACCTGATCCTCAAATACTCCAAGATGGAACAGGTCGTCAGCCTTGAGGAAATTCAGCACCCGATTTTGAGGGAAGCCCTCAAACTGTTGAACATCCCCGCGTCGCATCTCGAAATCACCAGCATGGCGGACATTCCCGCCGGGAGCGGTTTGGGATCGTCGGGCAGCTTCACGACGGCGCTCTTGAAGGCGCTGCATACCTACCGCCGCAGTATTGTCAACCCGCATCAACTGGCGGAACAAGCCTGTGACATCGAGATCAACCGCCTGCATGAGCCGATTGGCAGGCAGGATCAGTACATCGCAGCCTATGGCGGACTGACCTGTTTTGAGTTTCACCCGGATGATACGGTTGAGGCGTACCCGCTGGCAGTCAATGCGGAAGTGATCTACAACCTCGAAGATAACCTGCTGCTGTTCTTTACGGGTTACACACGCGAAGCCTCATCCATCCTGCGCGAACAGGACGACAAAAGCAAACAAAGCGACGCCGAAATGGTGAGCAACCTGCACTTTGTCAAAGACCTCGGTTGGCAGATCAAAGCACGCTTAGAGGCGGGCGACGTACGCGCTTTTGGTGATCTGATGAATGTTCACTGGCAGCACAAGAAAAAGCGCTCCGCCAAAATGACCAGCCCGCTGATCGACGAGTGGTACGAGTTGGCGCTCAAAAACGGCGCGTTGGGTGGAAAGCTGATCGGCGCGGGCGGCGGCGGATTCCTGATGTTCTATTCCGAGGACAACATCCGACTGCGGCGAGCGATGGCGGCGGCGGGGTTAACAGAAGTCCGCTTCCGCTTCGATTTTGAGGGGACGAAAGTCATTATCAATGGCTGATCTGCCGCCTGTGGCAATCTTGGCAGGCGGCTTGGCAACGCGCCTGCACCCGATCACCGAGACGATTCCCAAAGCGCTGGTCGAAGTGGCGGATAAGCCGTTCATCGTCCACCAATTGGAACTGCTTCGCGCACATGGGATCACGCGGTTCGTTTTGTGCGTGGGGCATTTGGGCGCGATGATTCGTGAAACGATCGGCGACGGGCGCGCGTACGGCGTGGACATCCAATATTCGTTTGATGGCGAGACGCTGCTCGGCACAGGCGGCGCGCTCCGCAAAGCGATTCCCCTACTCGGTGAATGCGCGTTCATCCTCTACGGCGATTCGTATTTGCGCTGCGATTACTCGCAGGTTTATGCGCGTTTTTGCGAGAGCGGCAAGCCCGCGCTCATGACCGTCTTCCACAACGCCAAGCAGTGGGATACCAGCAATGTGCTTTTTCGTGATGGGCGCATTCTCGTGTATGACAAGCGTCACCTCACCCCGGAGATGCAGCACATCGACTACGGCTTAGGCGTGATCAACACAGCGGCGCTGCTGACTTACCCCGCCGACCAACCGTTCGATCTGGCGGACGTATACAGCGAACTCGCCCGTCGTGACGATTTAGCGGGGTATGAAGTAAGCGAACGCTTCTACGAAATTGGTTCGCATCGCGGACTTGAGGAACTGCGCGCCCTGCTCACGGACAATGACGATATGCGTGGGACTGCGACGCCTTGATGATCTGCTGTACCCGCGTGAAATACAGCCTCACCTGATCATCGTTTCGGATCGGCATTCATGAAGCACCGCCCGACATGGGCTCCGCCTCGATTTTAAGGGAAGGGGTAACCCCTTCCCTTCGCCAAAAACTATGGGGTGAGCCGCGTCATATCACGCGGAAAGAGCGCGACTTCGCGGACATTTTTCGCGCCGATCAACTGCGCGACGAACCGCTCCAGCCCGATCGCAAATCCACCGTGCGGCGGCATTCCGTGTTTGAACGCTTGCAGATACTCCTCAAACGGTGCAGCGCTCAGCCCGCGCTGTTCAAGCGCATGGCGATAGTCTTCATAACGGTGCAATCGCTGCCCACCTGTGACCAGTTCGACACCGCGAAACAGGAGATCAAAGCTGTTTGAGTAGGCGGGCTGCGCCGGATCAGGATGCGTGTAGAACGGGCGCTTGACCATCGGATAGCCTGTGACAAACAGAAACGCCGAACCGTATTCCTGCTGTGCCCATTCGCCTAACCAGCGCTCTTGAGCGGGTGACAGGTCGGGTTCGCCGCGCACATCCTCGCCCGTTGCCTCAAAATAGCGCGTGTGAGCCTCGCGGAAGTGGATCGACGGGATTTCAGCAGGCACGTGTGGGAGTTCGACCACAAGCTGCGCCAATGCGGCAGCATTTTCGCGTTGAATTCGCGCCAGCATTCCCCCGATCACCTGTGTGAGCAGATGCATCACCGTTCGATGATCCTCAATAAACCCCATTTCCGCATCGAGTGAGGTGTACTGCGCGAGATGCCGCGTGGTCGCGTGCGGTTCGGCGCGAAAGACCGGACCGACCTCAAAGACGCGCTCGTATACCCCGACCATGATCTGCTTGTAAAACTGCGGACTTTGCGCCAGATACGCGGGCGTTCCGAAGTAATCAAGGCTGAACACATTCGCGCCGCTTTCGGTAGCAGACGCGACGATCTTGGGCGTTTGGATTTCCGTGAACTGCTCACGCGTCAGCGCCTCACGAAATCCCGCCATCGCCGACGCTGCCAACTTCCATGTACTGCTCAAGCGGGGATGACGCAGCGCCACCGGCGCGTGATCTAACTGCGTGGGAAGCTGTGCCTTGATGACCGGGCGGAACAGGTCGAAGGCGGGCGGTTCACTTGCCGCCGAGATCACGCTTACCGTAGGATGATGGATTTCCACGCCTTGCGGCGCTTGTTCGACCGACTCGACAATGCCGCTGACGTGCAGCACTGACTCTAGCGGCAGTTGATCGACGAGCGCGACGACTGCCGGGTCTTCGATCACGATCTGCGCGAAGCCCGTCCGGTCGCGCAGGATCAAAAAACTGACCTGTCGCAGCCGTCGCAAACGATGCAGCCAACCGCTCAGCGCGACCGTCTGCCCGACATGATGGGGTAATTCCGATGTGTAAATACGGGTCATTGCAGCACCTCCAAGTGAAACGCCCCTTCCTCACAGGCGTGAGGACCCGTCGCTGCGGACGAGGGGGCTTCTCGTGGTGCCACCACAGCTTTACCGCTGCCACACTGTATCGTGTGGAGCAATCAGCGGACTTTTGACCGGGTGACGGGGGTCAACCGTCGCGGCTTACTCGGCGCAAATGCGTCTTTTCTTCCGCGCGCTCCGGAGGGTCTTCACGTCGGGGGCGAAGTCTGTCTCTCAGCACACAACAGCTCTCTGTGCTTCACATCCCTGCGCTACTTGTCTCCATCATCGCTTTCGCACACGGTACCTCAACCCGTGATAGCCTGTCAAGTCCGATGCGCTCGACGTCATTGCTGTGCGTGGGATGTTCGATTACTGGGGCGCCAGCTATCCACTCTCACAATACATCTTCTTTTGTCACAGGGTCGAAGTGGGAATTGCGCTGCTGGAACTGGCGGATGAGATTCGTGCCCTAAACCAGAAGAAACCGTAGACAGGAAGGAGTAAAGTCAGCAGACCTTACTCCTTCCTGGTTTACAACTGCCGAGGTTATTTGACCGCAAGCCGCTCGATCAATGCCTGCAAGTCCGCCGCGGCTTGTTCAACCGAAATTTGACCGAACGCGACACTCTGACCGATCAGATCGAGTTCGTTCACAAACTCTTGATCGTTCGGTAGGTTCGGTCCCTGCGGAACTGTGCGATCCGCAATCGCATCATAGATGCGATACACCGCCGCATCCGTCACAGTCGCCTCGTCAGCGATTGCCTGACGCACGACGGGCGAGGACGGAATACCCCGGTTGGTCTGAAGGATTGCACCCGCCTCAGGGCTGGTCACGAAGAAGTTGATGAACAATGCTGCCGCCTCTTTGTGCTCGCTCGCATTGTTGATCCCTAGATACTGGCTCATCTGAATGGCATATGCATCTTCCCCGCCTGCGGGGAGCGTCGTCAAGCCAAGTTCGTCGGTCATCGCCGCCTGATAAGCCGCTGCCTGATTGCTCCAGATCAACCCGATTGCTGCTCTACCCGCCACAAGTGCGGAGCTGTCCGGTCCATCTTCGGTATAGGTATAGGTGGTTTCCGCGTCTGGGATTAACCCTTCGGCGCGCATATCTGCCCACATTTGAAGCCACGCTTGACCGGATTCAAAGGTAGCGTAGGATGTACCGCCATCGTCCAGCGTCCAGATTGGCGTGCCCTGCTGCGTGTAAAAGTAGCTAAGGTAATTCGCTGTGTTCGTGCTGTTATCGACAAACGGTGCGACACCGTCCGGCAGCGCCGCCTGAAGCTCACGACCATAATCGAGCAGTTCTTCCCAGCTCATGTTGTCTTCGGGGAGTGCGACACCTGCCGCCTCGATCATCGTCTTGTTGTAGGCAAGCACCAGTGTATTCGTGCCGAGGCTGACGGCATACAGATTGCCATCCGCCGCTGTCGGGGGGATGAGCGCCGTTTGATCAAACCGCTCAGGGGTATCGATGAGGAGCTGCACGCCCAGATAGCTGTTGAGCGGTTCAAGATACTGTTGATAATCGGGCCAGTTGCCACCAAGTTGAATGAGGTCAGGGGCATTGTTGGCGGCAAACTGCGTGTCGATAATCTGGAAGTGATCCGCCGTACCACCGTTCGGTTCGCCGATCACATCGATTTCGGGATATGCTGCCTCGAACAGGTCAATCACAGCGAGGGTTCTGGTGGCACGATCATCATTCCCCCACCACCCGATGCGGATCTGCGCGGGTCCGCCCGTGTATTCAGGGAGTTCATCAGCGGCATCCTGCGCGCCAATCGGCAGGGCAGTACCCACAAGCATTATCAGGAGGAGTGTCAAAAGCGCGATTCTGTGAAACTTTTGCATTTCTTGTTCTCCTATTTCCATAATGTCTAGGCTCCAGTCGTTCAATCTGAGTTCCGACGACACGCATCAATGCATAATCATCTCCTCTTGTGGGTGACTAACCCTTTAAGCCCGTGGTTGCGATTCCCTGTACGAAGTACTTCTGCAGCGAAAAGAACAGGACAAAAGCAGGAATGATCGAGAGCGTGGACATCGCGAGTGCCCCGCCCCAGTTGGATACCGCGCCCGCATCACCAATGAACGTGCGCAATGCCCTCGATACCGTGTAGGTGTCGGGTCTTGTGAGATACAGCAGGTGGTTGAAAAAATCGTCCCATGTCCACAAAAATGTGAACAATGCTGTCGTCACCAGAGCGGGGGTTGCCAGTGGAAGGATAATCCGCAGGTAAACCCCAATTTTCCCGCACCCGTCGATGATCGCAGCCTCCTCGATCTCTTTTGGCAGGCTGCGCATGAACTGCACAAGCAGAAACACGAAGAAAGCGTCCGACGCGAGGAACTTCGGCACAAGGATCGGGAGGTATGACCCCACCCATCCGAAGGTGTTGAACATGATGTAGCGCGGCACAAGCGTGACATGCGCCGGGAGCATCAGCGTGATCAGCATAATCGCGAACCATACACGCCTGCCCACGAATTTGAGCCGCGCAAATGCATAAGCCGCCATCGAACAGGTGATCAGATTTCCGACGATGGCGACGGAGCACATAAAGAGCGAATTTGCGAAGAATGTCCCAAATGTCGTCCCCGCGTAGCCTCTCCATCCGGTGAAGTAGTTATCGAAGGTTACGGCGCTCGGTATCAAACCCGGATCGCTGAAGATCATGTTGTTAGGCTTAAACGAACTGACAATCATCCAGATGACGGGATAGATCATCAACGTGCCTAAGCCAATGATGAACACATGCGTCATTGAGTGGCGTACAACCGATCCGGTTTTCATGCTATTCGCCAGCCCCATAAGACACCCACAATTTCGATGATCTGAAGATCAGCGCCGTGATCACGCCGATAATGAGCAGGAGCACCCAAGCCATCGCGGATGCATACCCCATTTCGTGATATGCCCATCCTTGAATGTACATATGGAGGGTGTAGAACAGCGTGGAATTGAGTACGCCCCCTCTGCCGCCGCCGATGATGTACGCTTGAGTGAATGCTTGGAATGCGCCAATGAGCTGAATGATGAGGTTGAACATGATCACCGGAGAGAGCAGGGGAATGGTGACAGCGAAGAACTGCTGCACCTTATTCGCACCGTCCACGCTTGCTGCGTCGTAATACTCCTGTGGAATCTGCTTGAGACCCGCGAGGAAAATGATCATTGAGGAGCCGAACTGCCACACCGACAGCAGAATCAGCGTCCAGAGTGCGTAATCAGGATGGGTGATCCATCCGGGCAGATCAGTAAAGCCGAGGGCGGATAGAACGCCGTTGATCAGACCGTCTCTCTCAAAGAGTTTTCGCCACAGCACCGCGATCGCGATTGAGCCGCCGAGAAGCGTAGGGATGTAGTACACAGCGCGGTAGAACGGCACCCCCCGTAGTTTCTGGTTCAACAGCAGCGCGATGGCAAGCGCGAAGATCAGTTTGAGCGGCACGGATACGAATACGTAGGTAAATGTCACGGAGAGCGACTTCATATAATACGGGTCTACGCGCATGATTTCGCCCGATGGTGCCGTGAATTCGGTGATACCAAACAGCGAACCGAACATCTTCTGATAGTTCGCCAGCCCGATCCACTGTGTTGTATTGGGGCTGGTGAAGTCGTAATCGGTGAAACTGAGTCCCAGCGAGTACGCCATCGGGTAAACCGTCAACCCGAAGAAGCCGATCAGCCACGGCAGGAGAAACAGATAGGGTACGGCGTTGCGCCTGAGTGCGTGGACAAATCCGGACTGTTGTTTTTTCCCTAAAAATCTTTTTTTCGTGTCGTTCTGTAAGCCTTCAAGAGTTGTCATTAATGCCTCATCCCGGCTTCTACTTTTGGGTTCAGGTCAATTTAGGGACTGGTCCTGTTGACTCCCGAATGATGAGATCGATGTTGGTTGTCGTTACTTGCTGCGGGAGATCAGGCTCTGCAAACCGCTTGAGAAGCAGCCGAACCGCGTCGCGCCCACTATCCTCCGCTTTCCCGGAGACAGTGGTGAGGCGCGGGGAGGTGTAATTGGCAAACGGAATGTCGTCGAAGCTGGCAACGGAGAGATCCTGTGGAATCAACAAGCCGAGATCGTGGGCAGCGCGCATCACCGCAATGGCGAGCATGTCATTGATCACCAGCAGCGCGGTTGGGCGATCGGTATGGTTGAGCAGGGTATAGGCTGCCTGATACGCTTCTTGTAGGGATTCACCGCAGTGAAACTCTAGCGATTGGTCAGCGGATAGACCGTTAGCCTCCATGATCTCGCGGTAGGTGAGCAAGCGGTCAAATCCTTGCGCTTCTTTGGCAATTCCGTAGACAAATCCGATCCGTCGATGCCCCAACTCAAACAGGTGCGACATGATCGCGCGCGTGCCCGTGTCATAAGCGTGGACAACATGATCAAATTCGGCTTTGGCGGATGTGATCTCGACGACAGGGCGACCCGATTTGCGCAAATACTCGACCATTTTGGGCAGCAGGTACTTGGCGGCAGCGAGCAAAATGAATCCGTCTACGGGTTGGCGCGTCAGTTCGCGGATCGTGTTTGCCTCTTGGCGCATATCCAGTGGATGGTGTGCCAGATGCAAGCTGTAGCCTGCGTCTTGCAGCTCGTCGGAAATGCCGGATAAGATTTGCCAGAAGAACGGATTCTGGATCACCGGGATGATCACGCCGACGATGTTTGTGCTGCCTGATCGTAAGGATTGCGCGCGTGCGTCCGGTTCATAACCGAGTTCAGCAATGGCATCCATTACCCGCTGACGGGTTTCATCAGAAATCGGAATTTTCAGTTCAGCCTGATCGTTCAACACATAGGACACTGTGGAACGAGAGACACCGGCTTTGCGAGCGACATCTTTTTGAGTAGGTCGTTTCATAAATGGGGTGTATGATATATTCACTGTCACGTGCCAATTGACACGTGTGAATTCAGTGTATCGAGAATTGAGATGCACGTCAAGTGATCTGTGCGAGACTGTCAAACAAAAGTTTTTTGCCCGATCAATTGAACGCTCAAATCAGGACGACGGACGATCCTATCTCCTGCAGCGGCACAAAGTACGGGCGCTCATGGGGGGATGGGTTGGGGCGATGATAGGCAAGCAGAAGTTGTCCCTCGAAGGTGCGGAAAACCATGCAGTGTCCGCCGTCTCCGGCGTACAATGGTTCGGCAAGCTGCTGCCATGGATCGAGAATTCCACCGGACTCCGATCGGGCAATTCCAACCGCGTAGTCACCATTTGTAAAACTCGACCACAACATCAGCAGTTCCCCGTTTGCCATCCGGTGCAGCCAAGGACCATCGGTCACATAACCCCGCCTGCCCTTCGAATGGAGTTCGTGCGACCAATTCGCCTCGGAAGCGCGGAACAGCACTTGAGGCTGACCGACAGCCGCTGTCAAATCATCGCTCAAACGCAGCGCGCAGATTTCACCATCGCCTACCTGCACCCATTCGTGACAGAACACGATCCACGGGTGGTCATGCTCATCCACGAACAGCGTACCATCCAGACATTCCCAATTGCGCGGAGTCACGGGATCGGCGCTAATGGGCAAGAAGGGACCTTTTGGGGTATCAGCAGCGAGAATTTGCGTCCCACGGGGGACACCCTCTGCCTTGAAAGTGGCAAACATGTAATATCGTCCGTGATGCAGATGCACTTCCGGCGCCCAGAAGTTGCGATCCGCCCAGAATCCGATTGGGGGGCGAAAAGCAGGAAAAGGACCATCCCACAGGAGCAGATCGCGGCTGGTGTAATAATCGATGCGTGATGCGGAAGGAGTCCACGCTTCCGAACCTGTCGTGCCGTAGAGATAATACTGCTTTTCCGCTGGAACAGGCAGAACAAAGGGATCACGGATGTGAATATCGCTGGTCTTTAACATCATTTGTGCTGGCTTATCGTCAGAAAATAACGGTCTTATGAGGTAAAACGTGAAAATAGGCTATCTCAAAACGAACCATATCGCCAACCCTTTGGGATTCGCGCTCGATCAGCCCACCTTCTCGTGGATCGTTGAGGATACGAACGATAAGGTTCAAACTGCCGCGCAAGTCGTGATCGGTCAGGACAGCGACTTTCATCAGATCAGCTTTGACAGCGGCAGGGTTGAAGGCGGCACCATCACGAGCGTAGCGTACCGCCCACCGCTCACCCTTCAACCCCGCACCCGCTATTTCTGGAAGGTGCGGGTATGGGGAGAAACCGAACACGCAGAGAGCGAAACCGCATGGTTCGAGACAGGGAAAATGGGCGAAGCTTGGGATGCGGGATGGATCACCCCGGATTGGGAGGATAACCAGCTCCACCCGATTCTATATCGGACATTTACGCTTCCCGCCAACGCGGTTACCGCACGCGCGTATATTTGCGGATTGGGCTTGTACCATTTTGAACTGAACGGAAAAAAGGTAGGAGCGGAACATCTCACGCCTTACTGCAATGCCTATGACCAGTGGATTCAGTATCAAACTTTTGACATCACGGATCACTTAAAGACGGGAACAAATCTGATCTCTGTGATGCTCGGCAACGGTTGGTACAAAGGGCGCTATGGCGCGAGCGGTGGCGTAACCGCTTTCTACGGCGATCGGTTTGCGCTGCTGTGTGAACTTCGGATCACGACGGAAAGCGGCGATGAATTGCTCGTCGTCACGGACGAATTATGGAAGGCTCAGCCTGCGCCGGTCATCAAAAGCGATATCTTTGACGGTGAAACCTATGATGCGCGCCTTCCCAAAAAGGTAATCCCGGAAGCCGCCTTCAATGTCAAGCCGATTTCCCTTGAGATGAGTCGTTTGGAGGCGAGACGATCACCGCCTGTCTGCGTCATGGAAACAATTCAGCCCGTCGCAGTACTGCACACCCCGGCAGGCGAAAC
>CALBRY010000200.1 GCA_937927665.1 uncultured Chloroflexota bacterium | reverse complement strand
ACAGATTCCCTACAGGAACCCCTCTTTTGGTGAATTCATACGTTTCACAAATTCTACTTTGGTCACCCCTGTTAAAACAGTTGTAAAATAGAATCGAAACAAATATAAAAATGCGCTTCGTAAGGAGTTGCTCATGACCCCCTTTGATCTTTCTGGCATTGAAGTCACCGGACAGAATCTTTTAATGTATCTTTCGCACATGGAAGCCGAAACGACGCTCCCGTATCTGGAAAAACATGGCTTCGGCTTGTCAATCGACGGGAACAAATGGTATTCGGCGAAAGATGCCGCCGCGTTTTTGTGGGATATTGCCGGAAGTCCTGACTCGCTTTACAGCTTGGTCAGCATCGGGATCGAATCGATCCGGCGGCTGGAACTGCCGCCCGAAGTCGAAAAACTGCCGCTGCTTGACGCTGTAAACACGGTTCTCGCACCTTATTACCAGTCGATTTTCCGGGGTGGGTACATCGGGTTTATTAAAGGTGAACAAGTCGCCGAGAAACATGTCAAAGTGACGTGTGTTACTCCGCTGCCGGATGACGGTTGGTACGGCACGCTTTTTGGCATGGCGCGGCGATTCCTGCCCAACGGGACAACCTTCAGCATGACTTATGATAAGGACATCGTCAGGATGGATAACGGCGGCAGCGAAACCGTTATTCACATCACATGGTAATAAAAAATCGGGGCTTGGCACGCCAAACCCCGACATAGACGGTTAACAGGTTACTCGTAGCGCAGCACGTTTGCGACCCGTTCGCGCACCGCGACCCCTGACGATAAGAACGTCGAGATCAAGGCGATGGCAATTGACGCGGCGATAAGCGCGAGTGCGAGCGGGAGGGCTTCACGCGGGATCGGGATCGCATCACCGACGCCGAATGCTGTCATCACCGCGACCATGAGCGCGCTGACACCGATCCCCAACACGCCGCCCAGCAGACCGATCAAAACATTTTCGATGATCATGATCCGCAGCACGCGCCCACCTTTTAAGCCGACTGCTTTGAGGATGCCGATCTGACGCCGACGTTCCAGCGTGGACAGCGAAACGGTATTCGCCATCGTCACCGCCGCCGCCAGCAGAGAGAGCAAGCCGACAACGGTCGGGATTGCGGCGAACTGCTGAATGATGCGGTTCAGGAAGCCGTCGATGAAGGTGATATCGAGCGTGAACACAAACGGCAGCGTTGATAGATCGAGCAGCACTTGGTTCAGCCGCGCCGGATCGGTTTGCAGGATGGTCAGCCCGGAGAAACCGCTCGATACTTCGAGCGTTCCCGGCGGGATCACCGCCTGACCGCTGAACCCGAATGTCCCGGTTGAGCGTTCAAAGCCGATGACCTCAAAATCATAGGTGCGTGAGCCGACGCGAATCTGCATGATCGAGCCGATGTGCGCCGCTACGTTCGTGAATTGATTCCCGTAGCCATCCGGCAGCACAATCACCGTGCTGCCGTTATCTTCCGGTGTGATCGCGCGTCCTTCGACAATGTTTTGCGCGAACACCGGATTGTTGGTGATGCGCGCCATCATCTGAATGGATGAGAAAGCACGGCGCGCACGGCTCGGCATTTCGGATTCATCAATATCGAATGGGAGCGCGAAAATCGGCTCGACCCCATCAACGGCTTCCAGCACACCGCTGTAGGTTTCCATGCGCGTCCGGTATTCAATGCCTTCGATTCCGGCTAATCCGGCATCGAGCGCCGCTTCAGCTAACGTGGGCGAAAGCACACTCGCCAGCGGAAAAACCAGCACGTTGCCGCCCAAACTTTGCGACAACTGAATTTGCAGAATTTCGCGCGTGCCTACGCCCACAAAGGTGATCGCGCTTAAGGCGAACATGCCCGCCGCGAGTGCCATCAGCGTGGTTGCCGTTCGCAGCCGCCGCGCCGTCAAATTGCGGAGCGCCAAGCGCAGATCGACAATCCCGAACGCGGGGAGCTTGCTCACCACCCACACGATCAACCAGAAGATCAGCACCAACACGCCTAAAATCATCAGCGTAACCAGTACGCCGATCCAGCCGATTACGATCCCGCTGATCGTTCCGCCGCGCGGTCCCATCGGAATATCGCCGATGATCGCGCCTGCAATCCCACCGATCACCAGAATGACCAGCGCGATGGCGATCAAGCTGTGGAACACGCCCGCACGCGGGATCGATGTTTCGTTGGGGCGCAAAATTGCCGCCGGACGGATTTTGTTCGCGGTCAAGATCGGCAGCACGCCGAACACGAGCGTGACGACCATGCCAAGCGCCATCCCATAACCGAGGGCTTCGGGATAGAGCCGCCAGCGTAAACTCTGCTGCAAGAAGGCTTCGCCGTACTGGTTGACAATGACGCTGAGGAATACGCCGAGGACACAGCCGAGAACGCTTCCCATCACGCCGAGCAAAAATGCCTCGCTCATGAACAACCAGAACACCTGCCGCCCTTTTAAGCCGAAGGTTTTGAGCGCGGCGATCTCGTTGGAGCGCCGCCCGACCATGACCAGCATGGTATTGATGATTCCCACGCCGCCGATCAAGAGCGCGCCTAACCCCATGATCACGATGAAGCGCCCGATGTAATCACCGACGACTTGATAGGTTTCCGCGAGTTCGGGGCGGGTATTGGTGAATCCGACGCCGCGTGTTGCAGCGATCAACGACTGCGAAACTTCGGTCACGGCTTCGTCGGATGTGCCGTCAGGGAGCGCCACGCTGATAATTCCCGGTGCGGGATCAACATCGAGCGTCGCCGCTTCGCTCACATTCATGTAGGCGAACCCGAAAAAGCCCGCGATCAAGTTCTGGATGCCGGATTCAATATCGGTCGCCACAATGCCGGTGACGGTAAATTCTTCTTCTGTGCCGCTGACGCGCACGGTATCGCCAACCGCGATACCGTTTTGATCGGCAAGGTTGCGGCTGACGACGATTACGTTATCGCCCGCCAGCAGATCGCTGAGGAGCGCGCCGGATGGGTCTTGTGCGCGAATTTCGCCCGTTGGCGGAAACGTCGTCGGGTCGATCATGTAGGCGCTCACGAACTGGGGACGCCCTACGGTGGTCGCATCCAAGCGCGTGATCTGCAACCCCGGCACCATCGAATAAGCGCTGTATGTACCGCCCGCCGCTTGTACCCGTTCAGCGATTGCGGCGGTATCGCTTTCGCTAAAGCGCTGTGATTCACTATCACCGATATTGAATGCGCCGAATCCGCCTGAAAGCGGCTCGGTGCTGATTTGAATATCGCCGTGAAGGTTCTGCCGCACGTTATCGACCAGCGAGTCGCCAATTGCTAAACCGAGGGTACGCAGCGCTACGACTGTGGCAACGCCCGCACCGATGCAGAATACGCCGAATGTCGTCCAGCGCGCACTGCGCGAAAGATTGCGCCATGCGTAACGCAGATAAAACAAAATCCGTCCCATAAATCTGCCCATCCTGCTGTAAGAATCACTCCATTATACGGACAATGATGAGCGCAGGTTGTATAAAGCGTGATTTCGGTGCGCGAAGCAGACGACTCAAATGTGTGTATAATTCAGGTGGGGAAGACACCACGAGTGGATGGGTACAGGAATGACGACTCCAGCCAGCGGCGACAGTTCGCCTTCTTTGGGGGAAGTATCGCGGATGCGCGCCCTGATCGGGGAAGTGGGTGCGGCGCTGCAAAGCCAACAGGAGCTTTTGAGAATCCGCCAGATGGCGTTGATGCCGGAGTTATTTCAACTGCTCTCGGCGGTTGATCAAGATCTGAACCGGCTTGAGGCGATCCTGACCGATGAACAGACCGAACTTGAACAACTTAACGTCCTGATCCAGACCTCGGCAATGGTCAACTCATCGCTTGACCTGAGCGATATTCTCGGTAAGGCGATGGATGAAATCCTCAACCTGACGGGGGCGGGGCGCGGCTATATTTTCCTGCTGGATGAAGAATCCGGGGAACTTCAGATTCATATTGCCCGCGTGCTTGAACCGGACGACAGCGGCGATGAGGATGACGACGAATCAGCGCATGTGAGCCGGACGATTCTCACGCATGTCAGCGAGACGATGACGCCGATGCTGACGGATAACGCGCAGACTGATCCGCGCATGATCGGCAGCGAGACGATCGCTAAGTTCATGCTGCGTTCGGTGATGTGCGCGCCGCTGGTTTACAAAACCCGCTTGATCGGCGCGATTTACCTCGATAATCGCTTCCGCGAAGGGGTGTTCACCGACCGCGAATTGAATCTACTCACGGCGTTTGCTAATCAAACGGCTGTTGCGATTGAAAATGCGCTGTTGTTCAGCAGTGTACAAACGGCGCTTGAGGAGATCATCACCCTCAAAGAATTGATCGAAAACGTGTTCGGTTCGATTCCGAGCGGCGTGATCACCGCCAATGCGGATGATGTCGTGACGACGGTCAATGCTGCCGCCGGACGCATTTTGAATCGGCAGCTTGAAGAATCGATCGGCTACCCGATCGATCATGTGATCCCGCGTGTGAGTGTCGAGCAGTATCTCGAAAATGTCCGCCTCAATAATGCCAGCGTCAATGTGGAAACACAGCCGGATATTCCTGATCGCGGACGGATCGCGCTGGCGATGCGTCTCAGCCCGCTCAAAAATGCCGAGCAGGAATTACAAGGCGTGGCGATGGTGATCGACGATGTGACGGAACAGCGCGAACGCGACGAACTGCTTACGCTGATGACGCGTTATCTGCCGCCGGGGTTGGTCGCTCAGATTGATGTGATCTCTGCGCTGGCGTTGGGGGGCGAACGGCGTGAAGTCACATGCGCGTTTATCGAGGCGATCCCGTACGGCGTTCTCGCGGCGGAGCTTCGCCCACAGCAGGCGATGAATACGCTGAACGTCTTTCTGGAAACGGCAACACAGGTGATCAACGATGCGCGCGGGATCATCGATAAATATATGGGCAGCGAGGTCATGGTGCTGTTCAATACCCAGTTGAACCCGATGCCGGATCACGCATTGGCGGCGCTGCGGATGGCGCTGGAACTGCGGGAAGCATTTCTCGGTTTGTATCAGCGCTTGGGCATCGCCCCCGACCCGCATTATTATCGCATGGGGATCAACAGCGGTGTGGCGACGCTCGGCAACGTGGGGAGTTTGAACCGCCGCAGTTTTACCGCGATTGGCGACACGATCAATTTATCGAAACGGCTGGAAGAAAATGCCCAATCGGGGCAGATCATCATCAGCGAAGGCGTGTGCCGCGCTATCGGTGTGACACCGGACGGGGTGCGCTTTGAAGAAAAACCGCCGATTTTGGTCAAAGGTAAGGCGCTGCCCATCCAGATTTTTGAAGTGTTTAAGGCGTAAGCAACCATGACACTGCAAGATACAGCCAAATTCAAAAAGAATGCAGCGGCGCAGTCCGCACAGGAACAGATGCGTATCCTGCGCGAAAACTTGACCTCGCTCACAGACGCACTGAAAACACAGCAGACGCTTTTGCGTCAGCGCGGCATGAGCTTACCCGCGAGTTCGATGGAGCGGGTGAGGTATGCGACGACACAGGTTGACAGCGTCAACAACGGCGTGACCGCGCGCCAGATCGAACTGCGCCAGTTACGCGCGCTTGCCGAAACCACCGCGTTGATCAATTCTTCGGTGACGACGGATGATGTGTTGAATCAAGTGATGGATACGGTGATCCAACTCACCGGGGCGGAACGCGGCTATATCATGCTGCGAAATCATGTCACCGGATCGATGGAGTTTCGGATCGCACGCGGGATTGACCGCGAAGTGCTGAACCGTGACGATTTTCAGATCAGCAACACGATCGTGAACGAGGTGATCGAAACGGCGCAGCCTGTGCTGACGGATAACGCCCGCAACGATCCGCGTTATAAGTCTCAGGAAAGCATCGTCGGTTATCAGCTTCGCAGTATTTTGTGCGTGCCGCTGGTCGTGCGCGATGATGTGATCGGCGTGGTGTACTGCGATAACCGCGTGTTGGCGGGCTTGTTTAAGGATCATGAACTCAATTTGTTGATCGCGTTCGCTAATCAAGCGGCGGTCGCCATCCAGAATGCCCGTTTGTTTGAAAGCGCCCGCGCCCGTCTTTCGGAAGTGACGGAAATCCGCGATTTGATGAACAATATTTTCACGTCAATCGCCAGCGGGTTGATCGTGATCAACGCGGATGAGGTGATCACCGCCTATAACCCGGCGGCGGAGCGGATCATCGGGGTGAGTGCTGAAAAAGCGATGGGATGCGCGGTTTGCGATGTGCTGTACGTGTCCGCGCCGCGTATCGGTGAAAGTGTCGAGCGCGTCAAAAGCGAAGGCGTGAACGAGGAATATGAACTGACGGTTGATCTGCCAAGCGGAAAACGGATTTGGAATGTGAGCGTTTCCCCGATCCGCGACTTCAGCGGCAGCATCCGCGAGGGAAGCGTTATCCTTGTCGATGACCTGACGGAACTCAAAGCGCGTGAGCAGCAGCTCGCCCGTGTGCGAAATTATCTCCCCGTAGCGGTGGCTGATAACATCCGCAGCGAAGACTTGCATATGCTCGGTGGGCAAGAACGCGAAGTGAGCATGATCTTCGCCGATGTGCGCGGATTCACCTCGTTCAGCGAACGGTTACAACCCGAAGTTTTGATGGAGATCATCAATAAATATCTCGCGGTCGCCAGCGATTCGATCAACCTGTTTGAGGGCTTGGTCGATAAGTACATCGGGGACGCGGTGACGGGCTATTTTAATACACAGTTGAACGAACAGGCGGATCATGCGGTGCGGGCGGTGCGCGCCGCGCTGAGCATCGTTTATGATGTGGTCGCGCTGCATGAAACGCTGCCCGAAGAACAGCGCCTTTTTTACGGAATCGGCGTGCATACCGGAGTTGCGGTGCTTGGCAACGTGGGATCACCGGAACGCCGCGAATTTTCCGCGCTCGGCGGTGCGGTGGATCGCTGCAAACTGCTGCAAGAGAACTGCGGACGCGGCGAGATCATGATCAGCGCGGATACATACGCGCTCGTCTCCAATTATTTTGAATGCGAACCGCTTACGCCGCATGTCACCAAAGGCTACGAGGACTTCACCGTGATGTATAAAGTTCTCGGTCGCAAGCGGCGCACGACGGGACGGCTCACGCCGCCGCCGACGTTGGTCGGGTGA
>CALBRY010000199.1 GCA_937927665.1 uncultured Chloroflexota bacterium | reverse complement strand
CCAACCGTGCCGACGAGCCAGAGCGCCAGCGACCCGACGGTGTTGGCGACGCTCGACGCGACCGCGCCGACGTTGACATTTCCCGGCAGCAGGCTGAACAATGCCGCCTGAAGATCAAGGAGGGCGGTTTCGTTGTTTTCACTGCCGGAGACTAACTCTTTAAGCGGGAGTGCAAGCGGTGTCGCGTCAAATTGGATGCCAAGCGGTAGATCGATGAAAAACTGTGCGGTGTCCGGGTTGGTTGGATCCCATGCGGTGAGCGTGTCCTCTACCGAGATCAACGCGCCGTTAACGCTTTCGATGACATTCTGCGCGAGGTCAATGAAGGCAGGAACGATCACAAGCATGAGGAGGAGCAGGAACAGCAGCACGATCACGAACATGATCAGCACGCACACCGGATAGGTGAGCGGGGTTCGCCAAGCGATCACGCGCGCCGGAACGAACATCAAGAAGCTGAGTAAAAATGTCGTGATCAGGATCGTGACGACGGGAGTTAACAGGGTGAGCGCCCAAACTCCGGCGATCACAATTCCGATCGAGACAAACTGCCGAACCCAAGGAGCCCAATCGGGCTGGTAAATACTCGGTTCAGAAGAGGGCAAAGGTGGGGGAATGCTCGCCATGTTTCCTCCGGGGCGCATCGCCTGATTGCAGGTGATCGTAACCCGACGCTGCGGTTCACGCAACGGGCTTGTATTCCCCTTTTTGCAGCACTTAGCGATATTCGGGCAAGCTGATCGTGACGACCGTGCCGTGTCCGATATTCGATTTGATCGTTAATTCACCTTCATGACAGCCGATAATCGCGTTCGCCAGCGTCAAACCGACGCCGAGTCCCTGCTGTTCGTCGCGCTCACGGTCAATCTGTTCGAAGGCGCGGAGCGCAGTTTCGATTTGTTCCGGCTCAATTCCATCGCCTTGATCGCTCACCGAAACCCATACGCGACCACGCGCCGCACCTTGCGAAATGCGGACAACGCCTCTCGGATGGCAGAACTTGATCCCGTTCGAGATGACTTCGGCGATCGCATGCTTGAGCGCGGGAGGATTGCAGTAGATCTGCGCTTGCGGTGAATTTTCGTCGTTTTCGACGGTGATATCTTCTGGTGCGTTGTAGGCGAACCGTTTAGCGGCGTTAATCGCGCCTGTCATCACATCCCAAATCGAGATCGCGACGCCTTTTTGGGCGATCACTTCGCGGCTGAGGAGTCCCGCTTCCAATTGGGTGATGTAACTAAGCTGTTCGACGCGGTGGGTGAGGCGCATACTTCCGGCGTTGATCGTCATGAGCATTTCTTCGATCTCGTCGTGAGTAAGCTGGTGAAGCTGGCGTGTCAACAAACCGAGCACCGTATTGATCGAGATCAGCGGGGTGCGGAGTTCGTGCGTCACCATGCGCGCGATCTGCTGCTTGGTTTTTTCGACGCGAGACTGCACCATCGTCTGGGTGAGGTTTTCGTGACGGCGCAGCCGCGATTCGACTGCTGACAGGAGTTCGGCGGCGGAGAACGGCTTGATAAGGTAATCGTCCGCGCCGAGTTCCATTCCGCTGCGCTGGGAATCGCGGTCGCCGCGCGCGGTCAAAAAGACAAATGGAATTTCTGAAGTTGCCGGGTCTTGACGCAGACGGCGCAGTATTTCGAAACCGTCCATCCCCGGCATCATGATGTCACAGAGTATAAGGTCGGGATGATCTGCCACCGCGATGCACAACGCATCTTCACCGGTAAGCGCACCCGCTGCATCGTAATCTGCATACTGAAGGATCGAAACGAGGTCCTCTAAGAGTGCTCGTTCGTCATCCACTACCAGAATGCGTTTGCTCACAATGGTTGTTCTCCCCCCCTTTGAGCGGGTGCTTTTTATTTGTTAACCATCGTAACGCCGATCTCGATGGGCAAGAATTAAACTTGCCCCCGCCTACAACGTTTCCTTAATTAACTCGGCGAGTTTCTGGGTGATCCCCGGTACCGCCATCAAATCATCGATGCTCGCCGCGCGGATGGCGTTGATCGAATTATCAAAGGCTTTCATCAGGGCTTTTCGCTTCGCCGGTCCAATGCCGGGCACTGCTTCAAGACGGCTGACCATGCCGAGTTTTTGCCGCTGCTGCCGGTGACTGGTGATTGCGAACCGATGCGCCTCATCGCGCACACGCTGAACCAGATACAGCGCTTGACTTCGCCGGGGAAGGAGGATTGAGGATGCGCGCCCCGGCACGAAAATCTCTTCGAACTGCTTCGCCAGCGAGACGACTGGCACACGGTCGGTCAGGTTGAACTCGTTCAGCACCTCGACCGCTACGCCTAACTGTCCTTTGCCACCGTCGATCATGAGCAGGTCGGGCAGGATTCGCCATGTTTCGTCGGCGTCGTCTTTGCCCGGTGCGATCACTTTCGGTTCTTCAAGTGTGTGCTTCCAACGGTTAAAGCGACGGGTTAACGCTTCCCGCATCGACTGGAAATCATCTGGTCCGCCGTGCGTGACCGTGCGAATATTGAACTTGCGATACTCATTTTTCTTGGGCACGCCCTGCACAAAGACGACGCGACTGGCAACGATCGCCGTTCCTTGTGTTGTAGAAATATCATAACACTCGATCCGGTTGGGCGGGCGGGGAAGATCCAATGTTGTTTGAAGATCGGCGAGTGCGGTTTCCTGTTTATGGGCATCCGCTTCCCATTGAGCGCGCATCATATTGAGCGCTTCTTTCGCGTTTTCTTCCGCAATACCAACCAAGTCGCGTTTATCGCCGCGCTGCGGTACGGTGATCGTTACCCGCTTGCCGCTGCGTTTATCGCGCAGCCAGCGCTCGATAATGCGCGCTTCTTCGATGTTTTGTTGAACGACAATTTCCGCCGGAATTTCGCTCGCACTGCCGTAAAAGCGCTTGATAAACGATTCGAGAATCTCGGGATCGGTTTCGCCTTCCGTGCCATCGAGCGGACGCGCATCACTGCCGATCAGCTTGCCGTTGCGGATAAACAAAATCTGGACGATCGCCTCGCCGCTGTCGCGTGCCAGCGCGATCACGTCCCGATCGGCAAAATCGGCGCTGACGGCTTTGTGCTGGCGTGTAATGTACTCAATCGCGCGCAGTTGATCGCGGATGGCGGCGGCACGCTCAAAATCGAGGGCTTCGGCGGCGCTTTGCATGTCGTCGCTCATGCGATTGACGACGCCTTCGGATTTGCCGTGCAGCACGTCCATCAATTCGCTGATCATGGTGCGGTACTGTTCTTGAGTCACCGCACCGATGCACGGAGCATTACACAACTTGATATCGTGAAACAGGCACGCGCGCGGATCGTTCCCGGTGATCTCCCGATCACAGGTGAGATACGGAAATGCCTTGCGGAGTGTTTGCAGTGTATTCTGCACCGCCCACATCGCCACATAAGGACCGAAATAGCGACTGCCGTCATTTTCGATCCGGCGTGTGGTTTCAACTTTCGGGTATGGGTTCTGCCATGTGATTTTGATATACGGATAACGCTTGTCATCCTTCAAGCTGATGTTGTAATGCGGCTTGTGCCGTTTGATCAGCGTTTCTTCGAGAATCAGCGCTTTGATCTCGTTTTCTTCGACGATGAAATCAATATCGACGATGCGCTGACGAAGCTGAAGGGTTTTCAAGCTGCTTTCGGCGCTGCTGTTGAAATAGCTCCGCACGCGATTACGGAGTTTTTTCGCTTTGCCGACGTAGATGATCGTTCCGTTGGCGTCTTTCATCAGATAGACGCCCGGTTTGAGGGGTAGGTTATGTAGGATCGTCTTGATGTGATCCGAAGGTTCAAACGTCATCGTTTTTTCGCTGGAATTGGGTTCACTTTTGCCGTGATTATACCAAAATCAGAACAAAAGGGCGATTCTCAGATTGGGAAATGACGCTTGATGCGAATAGCAATGGCGCAGCAGACGGATGCTGCGCCATTGACGATTTACGAAAGCGTGATGTGTAAAATTGTTTCTTCGCCGCCTTCATCATGACGGGGCGCATTTTCATCATAACGGAGGACAAAACGTTTTCCGGGTGGGGTGAACCGGCGCACATAGGCATAAAATACGCCGTACACGACATCATCGGGATAGGGGGTGCGCGTGCGAATGATGAAGTGGGAATCGTCTAGCTTTTCCGTTTTGACCCAACCGACATCGCCGTTACGGTGGCGCGCTAAATATGTCTTTTCATAGTCGATGAAGAATTCCTCGACGGTGAAATTTGCCATACTCGGCGGCAGCATCTTGATGCCGAGTTCCCCCGCCGCCAATCCAATTGCGACGAAGTTTGAGCCGTAATCAAAGCCTTCGGAAATATCGCTCATCACGTTGAGAACGGATTGGAGAGAATACCAGCGTTCAGTATCAATATTCTCCAAGTGATGTGCCCGCAGGATGTTCTCAATATTCTCGTGATTGATGTTGATGAGAAAGGCTAATGCTGTTCCTCCAGAGAGTTCAGCTTTTGGATCGAACGATTGAAATCGTCCCATGATAAATGCTCCGTTCAATGATGTGCGCGGTAGGGTGGCGAATGAGAAAGATGCCGCGTCCGCGAAAAACAATATCGAGTGTTGAATACATTCCACTCGGACTAGAAGTATAGTGGAGTGTCGTCAAAATATGAGAATTTTTTACGAAAAGTGGATTGATCAAGAGTGTAAATATCAGAACTTAGGACAAGCGCAGCATGTGACGTTTTTCTTCGCAACTGATTAGACTCTGGCTACAATATATGGGCGCGTACCTATCACGAGGCGGAATCATGACCACGCCCAAACCTATTCTCCAAGTCGTTGCTGATACACCCACCGGACAAACTATCGCCGATTCGCTCATCAAAGAACTGCGCGCTAAAGGGTTCACAGTATCGGGGAGCGCTGGCGATGTGTTGATCGCTGTGATCGCGCCGGGAGCAAGCCCGCTCCCGTTAATGGGCGCGGCGCGCACGGCGGGAACGCCGATCGTCGTCGTCGCTGTGGGTGCGCTTCCGCCGCGTTTCGCCGGAAGCGAATACAGCATCGTCGAGCCTGTACGCCATGACACCGCGATTCCGGGGCGCACCGCGCAGTTGGTCGAAGATGCGCTCGATGAGGTTGCGGCGATGAAAACCGTGCCGCCCAAACCCATCTTGCAAGATGAAACGCCGATTCTGCGAGCTGCACCTCCATCTCCTCCGCCCAAAAGTTCATTACCAGCAAAGCCAAACGATGCCTCTAAGAATCGTTTCAAGGATTTTCTAAACAGCCCACTGGGGTCCCAGATCGTCGGTGGACTTGTTGTCGCACTTCTCCTCGGTATTCTCGGTTTTCTCGGCTCTCGCTTGATTCCGGGAGCGTCTCCCGCAGCAACCGAGACACCAACCGCGACGGCGACTCTGCCGCCATCAACCGATACGCACACGCCAACCGACGCGCCTACGCTTACGCCCACAGGCTCACCGACGCTCACGCCAACGCTTGAGCCAACCGCGACCGATGCGCCGACAAACACGCCTTCGCCCGCGACAGATACGCCCATACCAGCGACCGCAACCAACACGCCGGAAACGGCGGTGGTAGTCGAAGGCGGCATCGAAATTCAGTTGTTCATCACCGACGATACACTGACGTTCTATTCAGCGGAGAGCAGCGAAATCATCCCCCAACTGCGTATAAGAGACGCAGACGGCGAAATTCACGCGCTGACCGATTATTCGGCGCTGAACGGGATTCCGTTCGATTTTGTGAATCCACCGCTGTGTATTGTCCTCCGGTTGTCAGATGCGGATTCGCCGTTTCCGCAGGTGTGCCAGAATCTTCCCAATCCCAATAATCTATTCCGTCACCCGCTCACACAAGCGGATGTGTTCTGGTACGACGCGGTACAAGGCGAACGCGCGCTGGTCATCTTGGTGGGCGATACAACAGCAGGGTATTGTCCGGCAGGGCAAGCGGAATGTGCGATTCAAGTGCCGGGACAATGATAAGACAGCGTTAAAGCTTGTTAATGGGGTTGATCATCATTTGATTGTAATCTGTCACGATGCATATCACGTATGGGGCGCATATCAAATGACGACGCACAACACCAAAATCCATATTTTTGATCGTTCGACCGATTTTAAGGAATTCAAAGCCGGGGATGTGATTTTCAGCAAAGGCGATGATGCCAAGAGCATGTACGTCGTGATCGACGGCGAAGTCGAGATCGATGTGCTGGATGGACTGGTCGAACATGTCGATAAAGGTGGGTTTTTTGGCGAAATGGCGCTGATCACCGATGAGCCGCGCAGTGCGACGGTGTACGCCAAGACCGACTGCAAGATTGTTCCGGTTGATGAGCGCCGTTTCTTGTTTATGCTTCAAGAAACCCCCGGGTTTTCGCTGCTGATCATGCGCGTGCTGGTTGAACGTCTGCGCCGCCGCAATCAGCACGTCGCGGATTTACTCAAGCAAATCAACAAAACGATCTAGCACGGCGATCTCATAGGGGCTGAGGCAAGTCTCATCCCCTTTGTGCTACAATCAGCCTCAATTGAGTTCATGAGTTGGGTTGATGCACGTTTCTGTACTCCTCGATGAAGTGCTTGCTTATTTGATG
>CALBRY010000198.1 GCA_937927665.1 uncultured Chloroflexota bacterium | reverse complement strand
CGCCCATGAGGGTGTCGCTTGTTCGGATAGTGTCTCGTTAGGTGACCCCATCGGGATTCGAACCCGAGTTTAAGCCTTGAAAGGGCTTCGTCCTAGGCCTCTAGACGATGGGGCCAACACACGACGCAGTTTATCATCCCACGCCGCGAACGTCAAGACTCGGCTACGGGATGACTTCGTAGGTCACAACCTCTTCGCGGCGTCCTTTTACTTTAGCGGGTCCAAGCAAGCGCGTATTGATGTTTCCACCCACAATCGCCTGTGTCGCGCCGCTGATCATAATCTGCCCGTGAGTCGCCAACCCTTGCAGCCGAGCCGCCAGATTGACCGCATCCCCTACTGCTGTGAAGTTCATTAGGTTTGGTGCGCCAACGTTGCCAACAACTGCTTGCCCGGTGTGGATTCCGAAATTGATTTTCATGTGATACAGAGGATCAAACTGCTGCTGGAATGCAGGCATGCGCTGACGAATAAGGAGCGCGGTTCGCACTGCCCGCATCGCATGATCAGGCTGTTCGAGGGGCGTGTTATACAGAGCCATCACGCCATCCCCCATGAACTTATCCACTGTGCCACCGCATTCCTGAATCGTTTGCACAACCATGGTGTGATAGGCATTCAAGACCAACAGCAGCCGATTTGGTTCTGACTGCTCCGCAATACTGGTGAAGTTTTCAAGATCGCTGAAAAACACCGTGACTTCTCGCAGCGTCCCACCCAGCTTGATCTGATCCGGGTGGTGCAAAAGCTGCTCCACAACAGTGGGAGAGACATAGCGCTCAAAAGTGTCGCGGATCATCTGCTGTGTATTACGCAGTTCGTCCGTAGTCGTTTTCGAGCGCAAACGGGTACGCATACGCTCCATGAGTTCACGAGGGTTGAACGGTTTGGCGACATAATCATCTGCGCCCAAACGCAGCCCTTCGACGCGATGTTCAATATCGCTCATCGCAGTAAGCATGATGACAGGGATATTCGCGGTGGTTTCTCCGCTTTTGAGCAGCGCGCAGACTTCAAATCCGCTCATTCCCGGCATATTGACATCGAGAATGATCAGGTCGGGTAGGTCGTCATGCGCCAGTTGCAAGGCTTCGACGCCGTTAGACGCTTGGATGGTTTCGAGGCGCATCGACTCAGCGATATCCGCCAGAAGTTGACGATTATCGATGTTGTCATCCACGATCAGCACTTTTGCCAAGATATTTTACCCTTTGGTGCTAATCCCAATACAAAAATGGCGGTTATCGATCGGCTCAGAGAAACACGGCGCGAACTGCGATATAAAAATTCGTCCCGCTCTCTGCTTGACTCTTGACCCAGATTGCCCCTTGATGCAGCTCGATCAGCTTGCGGGCAATCGTCAGCCCCAGACCAGTATGCACGTGTATTGCCTGATCGTCAGTGTCCGAGAATGGATCGAAGAGTGCTGCCTGTTCATCCTGCGATAACACAAGCTCCGGTGCAGTAATCTGCGTGATCACCCACTCGCCATCCGCCAGCCAACCAATCAGCGGCAGCGTGAAATGCTGACCCATGCCGCTTTTCACCTGAACATTATGCACACTCACACTGATCGGCGCATTGTCTGATTTTAATGCGAAGTACAGCACATGCGCTAGAAGCTGAGGAAACCGATCCTCATCTGCCATGATCGGGTGTGCGTCGGTGGGAATTGTCGTCTCAATAGGAGGGTCTTCGCCGCCATTCAGAACCGAAATCCGTGTGATCGCCTGCTGCACCATGCCATAAAGGCTCATTGACCGGAGTTGAAGAGACATGTGTCCTGCGTCCAAGACATTGAGGTCAAGCATATCGCGAATCAGTGCCAACAGAACAGTACTGTTTCGGTGAATCACCACCATGCGATCGCGCTGTTTATCGGTTAATTCGCCGTATACGCCGGTAACGAGCAGTTCGGTATAGCCGCCGATTGAATTGAGCAGGGTTCGCAAACGATGACCGAGGCGATCCAGAAAATCGAGCTTCGCTTGTCCATAATCACGGGAGTCACTCAACTGCTTGGAAAGATCAGCGGTGCGACCACGTTCTGTTGCTAAATCCGCCACTACCTGACGCAAGTCTTGATTGGCGACCCGCAGTTCATCCCGCAGATCGCGTACAGGTTTGACGAGCTGCACCCGCAGCGTGATAACGCCAATCCACCCGGCGGCGATACTCATCAGCAGCAGCCCTATTCCGATCGCACGCAAGATGGTGATGGTTTCGGCAAGCAGCGCAATCACAATTAGCAG
>CALBRY010000197.1 GCA_937927665.1 uncultured Chloroflexota bacterium | reverse complement strand
AACAAACACCCCCTCAAGCGAGGGGGTGTTTGTTTAAGGCTTAAAGTCGGCTGTGCCGCCAAACGGATCATCATCCGGGGGAGGCACAGGCGGTCGCGGCGGCGGGGAACTCGGCGCACCGAAGCTTCCTACACGCGGAGGCTGCTGCGGCATCGTCGTAGGCGCAGGTGGTAGCGTTGTCGGTGGCGGTGTCATCGGGCGTGCTTGCGGAAGCGGTTGAGCCGCCGGTGCAGGTGCGGGCGGCAGCGGTGCATAAGAACTCGGCTGCACTGCTGCCATTGGTGGTGCGGTGTTGACTACGGGTACGCCAGCCGGGATCGCAGCGCCGCCAGTACCCTCTTTCTTCCACGCTGCCAATTCGATGGTCATGCGTTGGAAATAGCTGTTCGGCGGAAGCGCGCTGACGCCATATTCGAAATCGGCAACACGTGCCTGCAAGCGCAATGAGAGCGTTTCGAGGATCATCGTTTCGCCGGGTTTGACCAGCACCAGATCGCCGCGTGATTCAAGCGTTGCCCGCAGCGCCGCATCGTTGAAAGCATGTTCCGTCACCAGCACTTTGGTGATCGTCTTGGAATAATCGTCTTTATCGAACAACCAGACTTCGATCGCTGTGAACTTGTCACGGTCAGCGCCAATTGCTTCTGAACCGGTCACACCGCATTCACCGAGGAAAGCCCCGGTGGCTGTCTCGATGCTGTACGAATAATCGTATTCGCCCATGCCAATCGAGAACGTCGAAACACGCTGTAACAGCGGTGTTCCCAAATTGGATGCCGCAAAGTCTGTCCGCATACTCGCTTCGGCGGTGCGCTGTGCAGCCATCGCTGTACGCATCTTGGCGACATCTTCACTGACTTTTTCGCCCCGGAGACGCTTCATAGCGGGTTCAACGAGATTTGGCTGGATCAGAATTCCATAGATCAGCACAAAAATCGTGAAAAGGATGATGAACACGATCGGGATCAGCAGCCACGGGATCAGGTTATCGCCCAGATTGTTGAGCTGTGGTGCGGCGGGGGCGGTGTTTTGCGCCTGTTCCGCGAGAGGCAGGATTGCCTCGAGCCGCTGGAAGATGGTTCCATCGGTGGTGGTGCTGAGCAGACGGTTAATCGTGCCAAGCGGATCATCAATATCGTCCAAGCGATCGATCATGTCCGCGTCGATGTCACGATCGCGTGCAGCATATCGATCCGCCAACATGAGTACCCATTGATCCTGCCAACTCTGGTGCAGGGTTCGTGGGTCACCGTCATAATAAATGACCGGACGCAGGGCGTAGGCAACAAGCAGACCTACAAAAAAGCCAAATAGCAGCGTACCGATCAACTTGAGTGACGGCATGTATGGTTTAAGGACGATCACATACAAGCCGTTATATGTGTCTCGCAGCCACTTCATCATGGTGGAGCGCCTTTTCCCCTAAGAAGCGCAAATGTCTTTCTATAGTACACAGGATGTTCGCAGAAAAGCAAACTATCGCGGACAAATAGGATGGGAAAAACGTCGGGGCGGTGTCAGCCGCCCCGATTTTGGATCAAACTGCTTCAATATCGATGTGCGGCAGTGTTGCAATCCGCACCGTTTTTGCACAGTTGGTACACTGAGCAGTCGCCCGATTGTTTTCGACCAGTAAACCGCCGCAGTGCGGGCACGGCTGCGGGAGCGGCTTCTTCCAACTGGTAAATTCGCAGTCAGGATAGCGTGAACACCCATAGAAGGTACGTCCGCGCCGTGTTTGGCGGCGGATGATCTCACCGTGATGTTCTTTGCCACATACCGGGCAGTCTATCCCAAGCCGATCCAGCCATGGTTCAGTATGACGACAGTTCGGGTAATCCGAACAGCCGATAAACTTACCAAAGCGCCCATAGCGGATTAGAAGCGGCTTGCTGCACAGCGGGCAATCACGCCCGATGTATTCAACTTGCTCAATCGGCGTGATCGTCTCTTGTGCGTGCCGCAGTCGTAATGCAAACGGTGTATAGAACTCACCGAGCATCGGACGCCATTCGACGCTGCCTTCAGACACTTCATCGAGCTGTTCTTCCATGCGCGCCGTGAACTGATAATCCATGACATCGGGGAAGTGTGCGACCAGCAGATCATTGACGATCCGACCTGTTTCGGTCGGGGTCAAGCGACCTTCTTTTTTCTCGACATATTCCCGATCTTGAATGACCGAGACAATCGGCGCGTAGGTACTGGGACGACCGATCCCGAATTCTTCCAGCGTTCGCACGATGCTTGCTTCGGTATAGCGAGGCGGCGGTTGTGTGAAATGCTGTTCGGGGTGCAGCGTCATCAGGTCGAGACGTTCACCAATTTGCATATCCGGCAGAATGCGCCCGTCGTCTTCGTCAACGGCAATATCCTCATCGCGGGCATCTTCATACAGCGCAAGGAATCCGGCGAATTTGAGCGTACTGCCATTCACACGGAAATGATACGGCATATCGGCGTCGGTCAATCCCGCGTCAATATCAATCCGCAGCGTGTTGTACAGAGCTATCGCCATTTGACTGCTGACAAACCGCTGCCAGATCAGGTTATACAGTTTGAACTGGTCATTTGTCAGCGACTTGCGGATCGACTCTGGTGTACGCATCACCATTGTTGGGCGGATCGCCTCGTGTGCTTCCTGCGCGCCTTTCGCCTTCGTGCGATAGATCGGCGCTTTGGGTGGCAAATAGGCACTCCCGAAACGTTCTGTCACCCAATGGCGTGCTTCGTGCTGCGCGCTTGGCGAGACATTCAGGCTGTCAGTACGCATGTATGTGATCAACCCCGTAGAGCCTTCGCCGGGGATATTGATCCCTTCATACAACTGCTGCGCGACCATCATGGTGCGGCTGGCGGTGAAATGCAGTCGTCGTGACGCTTCCTGCTGAAGCGTACTGGTTGTGAACGGCGGTGAGGGCTTGCGCTGGCGTTCTCCGCGCTTGATATCCATAACGACATACTGGCTTTGCTTAAGCGTTTCCAGATGTGCCGATACATCGTCCTGCTTGCCGAAACTGACATCTTCCGTGCCGATCTTGACCAGACGCGCCAAGAATGGCTTGCGATCGTCTTTGCTGCCCTGCATCTTCCGCAGTCGCGCATCGAGTGTCCAGTATTCGACCGTCGCAAAGGTTTCGATTTCGCGTTCCCGATCCACGATCAAGCGAACGGCGATACTTTGCACACGTCCAGCCGAAAGCCGGTTACGCACTTTTTCCCACAAAAGCTGGGTGATGTTATACCCGACCAAACGATCCAAGATGCGCCGCGCCTGCTGTGCATTGACAAGGTTCATGTCAATTTCACGCGGGTGGGTAAATGCTTCCTGTACCGCTGGTTTGGTGATTTCGTGGAATACCACGCGCTTGACATCGATCGGCTGCCCGTCAATCTCGGTCGCGTGAATCAAGTGCCATGCAATCGCCTCGCCTTCGCGGTCGGGGTCGGTCGCAAGGTAGACCTCTTTAGCATTCTCGATCGCGGACTTGAGTTCTTTGACCACATCCCGCTTATCGTTCATGACGCGGTATTTCGGCTCGAACTCATTTTCGACATCTACCGAAAGCTGCGAGACGAGCAGGTCACGGATGTGACCTTTCGACGCTTTGACGACATAGCCGCGCCCAAGATACTGCCCGACGCTGCGCGCCTTCGCGGGTGATTCCACAATAACAAGTTTGTTCACACTACGTGCCAGCGTCGATTCTGCCTTGTCGCCAGCCGTCTTTTTCGCTGCCACACGCTTGACGGGTGTCTTTGCTGAACCCGTGCGCGATCCACTCGCCGCGCTTTTGGAAGTGCGTTTACGTCCAGATTTGGTGCGCGCCGCTAATGAGCGCGCCTTCGATTTTGAAGCCGACTTTTTCGGCGCGGCTTCCGGTTTTGGTAACCCGACGTGCGCTTCGGTCGTGCCCATGCGGAATAGATTCGTCCCACACACCGGGCATGTACCCTTTGTTCCGGGTGTTCCGTTCGCGGTGTATGTCGCTTCCGGGTTGGCGATCATGCGTTTCGTTTTGCACTTCACGCAGTATGCCTGTAAAGCTTCGCTCATGCCATTTCCTTCGGCTGACACGATTCTTCAACGTGCAGCTATAAATAACTGTCTAGGTGGTTATCGCGCAGATGCTGAACGACTTTGCGGACTTC
>CALBRY010000196.1 GCA_937927665.1 uncultured Chloroflexota bacterium | reverse complement strand
GCGGACACCCACCCGCTTGAGCCGTTGAAATTCACTTGCAGCCAGCTCGCATCCGCGTTTCGCCCGACAACATCAACGACGGTTGCGAACGGGATCAAATCGATCACCCCCGCGCCGGTATTCGGCGCAGAACGGAAATTGGCGATGAATCCGAGCGTGAAGGTTTGACCTGTTGGCGTTCCCGGTGCTGCACCCGACGCGGCGGGAGCGGCTGCGGCGGCTGGTTGACCACCCTTCCACGCGCTGATCAACGAGCGCAGCGTATCCAGCGCCGTCGTGCCGTAATTCTGACTTGGCTCGATGTGCGAGTTTTCGTAGTACTCGTTCCAACTCACGATCAAAATCACGCCTGCGCCGCTCGATGCTGCGCCGTTCCAGCTCTGCGTGAGGTATCCGCCGCCCGCGCGATTTTGTGTATTCGTCGGGTTGCTGCGTCCCTCGCGCGCGGCGATTGCGCTTTCATCCCAACCGGGATGTACCGTCGGGGTGTAGAACCATCCGCCCGCTTGAACGGTACGCTGGAGCCATGTCGCCGCCGTCGATGCCGGATTGCCCGACCACGCGACATTGAACAGGTATAAGCCGTCAAACACGCTCAAGAAATTCGTGTTTGTACCTTCGGCAACCCAGATAGTGTTGTAATTCGGGTCAACCTGCTGGCGGATCGCCGCCCATTGGCTGACGCTGAACCGTGCCTGATTCCAGAAATAGATCACGGGCATCCCGTTGTAACGCAGATACGCGGGATGCGCGGCGCGGTCGTTGATCAGATAATTCAGCGTCTGGATCACAGCGTCGGTGGTGGTGTTATACGCGCCGCCGAGATCAACGGCTGCCCCGGCGCGGAATCCACGCGCGGCAGATTGATCAAGCAGGGCATTAAATGTCTGAGAAGTCAGGTTGTTATCGGCAGGTCCGTAATACGACATGATGAAGGCATCGATCCCGGCACTGCGCGCTTGATCGATGTGACTGCCGATTGCGCTTGAATCGCGCTGATCATAGGGAGCGGCGGGACGGTCGGTCAGCGCAGAATCGCCCCACGACTCGCTTAACCACCAGCCAAAGTAGAAGGCGTACACCTGACGCGGTTCTTGCGCCGAAACAGACCCGCTCACGAGCAGGACGGCGAAGAGGATCAGCAGAGATACGCGGAAAAACTTGGTCATGCACTTTCCCTCTAAAGTAGACAACGCGGGCGATTGTCTCAGTCAGATGTCCCCCTGAAAAGGGGCAAATTCATACCAGCGTATCCGGTTTGTACTCAGTTTGGGTTGATTGCGTTAAAATTGTAAAGGCGAGGAAATTAACCCGAACAGATAGGAGTCCCGAATTATGGGATCGCCTCAACTGGATGCGGCGATAGAATTGGCACGCGCGGATGATTACGCGCAAGCAGTCGAGCAGTTAAGCAGTTTGATCGAAGGCATGTTGAGCCATGAGGATAAGATCACGGCTCGTCGCTGGCGAAGTGTCTGTAATGGTCAGTTAGGACATTTGTCGGAAGCGCTCACGGATGCGAACTGGTTGATCGATCAAGGCTGCGATGAACTGCACGCATGGCGTGCCCATATACGCGAACGTTTGCGCGATTTTGAAGGCGCGATTGTCGATTACTCTTACGCGATTGCCGATACCTCCGACAAACCCGATGCCGAACAATATCAATTGTTTTTGAAACGCGGACACGCCTATTTTCTCATCAAACGATATTCGGACGCGCTGGCGGACTTTACCACTGCGCTCTCGTTTGCAGATCAGCCGCGCTTGCGCGAAGCCGCGCATATCTGGCGCGGAAATACATACATTGAACTGGATGACCTCAAAGCCGCCGCCGAAGAATTTCGCACCGCCGAGGCAATCGCCCGCGCATCTGGAACAAATTCGCTGGTTTAATCGTCTAGACTACATACAATCACGTGGCATCGAGGCGTTTCTGAACGTCAAATGCCAATATCACCTTGAAAGGTCAAACCACATGCGGCGTCACATCGTCACCGTCACTACTTTGATTCTCGCCCTTCTCGTCGCAGGAGCAGCAATGGCGCAAGAAGCAACCCCTGATCCTTCCCTGCCCACATTGACGGGTGTCACATGGCAGTGGCAGCATTTCGCAGACGGCGCGCAAGAATTTGACGTGTCCGAGCCGAACTACACGATCACATTCGCGGAAGATGGCACATTCCAAGCGAAAGCGGATTGCAATATCGTGCTTGGCAGCTATACCGCCGAAGAAAACGCGATCACCCTCCTTCCCGGTCCGACAACGCTGGTCGCTTGCCCGGAAGAATCACTGGGGAACGACTTCACCGGCTATCTCGCTGAGGTTGTGATCTACTCCTTCACGGAAGACGGTCAACTGCTGCTTGAACTGCCCGCCGACAGCGGTACGCTGACGTTTGCGGCGCAGCCTCAGGTCACCGGCACCCTGACTTATCTCGTGCGGATGGCGCTCCCCCCGGATGCGGTTGTGCGTATTCAGGTTCAGGATGTGTCCCGCGCGGATGCCCCGTCGGTTTTGATCGGCGAGCAGGTTTTTGTCACAGATGGCGCACAGGTTCCGTTCGAGTTCGCCGTCTCGTATCCTGAGTCCGCGATTCAGGAAGGGATGCTGTACAGTGTCTCTGCCCGCATCACCAGCGCCGATGGGACGCTCCTGTTCATCAGCGACACACTGATCCCCGTGATCACCCGCGACAACCCGACCAGCGATATCGAGATCATTCTCGTGCGCGTCGGTTCGTAAATCCGTTACAAACCATCATCATCAACTGAGAGAGGGAAGCCGTGCTTTTGCCCTTCTCCCCTCCTTGCGCCAGCGGGGAGGGGTCGGGGGAGGGGTCATACCACCC
>CALBRY010000195.1 GCA_937927665.1 uncultured Chloroflexota bacterium | reverse complement strand
CAAGGTCGGGGTTGGCTCCGCAACCTACGAAGCCGGACTCGAAAACATGGGTGAGTTGAATGCTCGCCAGAAGATCATGAAAAGTCTACTCGGCATCCGCAATCGCTTTCTAGGGAATCCTAATCCGCCGCAAGACGAATGAACGAGACTCCGCAAGTTGTACGGCGTGGACGGCGCGTGCTTCTGGGCGTGCTGCTCCTCAGCGTGTACATGATCACCTACAGCGCGCGTATCGAAAGTGGCGATACGCGCCTTTTTTTCGATGCGATTAGCAGCTTTGTCGATCGCGGTGATTTTTTGATCGACGGCGCGGCATGGTTTCGTTTCCCCAATACGTTTGAGCCGGGCGATCCCGCTCCGCTGCGCTCGGTAGAGGTTGAACCCGCGCAGATTCTCGCGGCGTCTCCGCTGTATGTGCTGGCGAAGCTCACGCCGGGGTTGGGGCTGGTGCATACCGTATGGCTGTTCAATGTGTTGATCGCGGCGGCGGCGTGTCTGACGCTTTATGCTTTCGCGGTCACGCTTGGATACACGGAAAAAACCGCATTGATCGCGGCGATTCTGCTCGGCACAGCGACGATTATTTTCCCGTATACGCGAACATTCTTCCGCGAGCCGCTGGCAATGCTGTTTCTGCTGCTTGCGGCGCTTGCGTTCGAGAAACTGCGCCAGAGCGAGTACAGTAATCTCGTGTGGGCGGGTATCGGGGTCATGATGGTGATCCTGATGATCGGCACGAAAGCCTCGACTTTGTTTGCGTTCCCCGCACTTTTGATCGCGGCGCTGCCGTCGATTAAACAGATCAACCGCCGCTTAATCGTGATTGCTGCTGCTGCTGCGGTGGTCGTGATCGGCATCCTGATTTTCTTAAACATCTTCGAGATCGGCGGCGACCGTTACGACATCCTCGACCGATTGTTCAGGGTGGGCAGCGCATATTTTCCAACGGCGTTGAGCGCGTATTTGCTCAGCCCCGGCGCGAGTTTCTGGGGAACATCGCCTGTGCTGCTGCTGGCGATTCCCGGTGCGTGGATGCTGGTGCGGGCGGGGAAAGCACGCTACCCACTCGCGGCGACGCTGTTGATCCTCGCGTTCGCGTTCGGGTACGCTTTCTTGAATGATGCTCACTGGTTTGGTGGGCTGTCGTTTCCGCCGCGCTTTCTTGTGCCAATTCTGCCGTTTGTGATGATCGTGCTGTTCCCCGTGATTGAGCGTATCAGCAAACGCCCGATTGGTCTGCTTCATGCTGCCGCTGTGGTGCTGATCGCTTACAGTGTGTGGATTCAGCTTTCGGCGGTTGGTGTGAGCTTAACAGCATACCCTGCGGTGCTTCCGCCAGAAGCGAATGGTTTAGGTGAGTGGAGCGGCGGTCTGTACGATCCACAGTGGTTCCGCTGGTTCGTCCTCCCGTTTGGCAGCCGCCCATTGGATGCGGTGTGGGTTGAAACAAACCTGCCGCTGTGGGGAATCGTTTTCGGGGCGCTGGCGTTGAGCGCTAGTTTGCTTCTGCTGCTGCGGCGTCCGGTACGCGGCGCGGGTGCGACACTGCTTGGCGCGTGGATCATCGCGGTGGTGTTGGGCTTGCGATCGCTCTACGATGTCGATTGGCGCTTCGGCTCTGGTGACAGGGCGGCGCACGATGTGATCAGCGTGATTGAAACGGAAACGAACATCGACGATGTGATTTTGATGTCGAATCCGCGCTACGAGGACTTTTTCCATAATTACGGCAAGTTCGCCAATGCGGGGCGGCTGATCAGCCTGCCGCCGCAGCCCGGAGATCAACCCAGCCCGGAACAGGCGGCGCTCGTTCGCTCTGAAAATGTGATGGCGCTGCTGGATCAACTGACCGCGCCGTTCGTGCATACGATCGCTTCGGCACATGATCGGATTTGGCTGCTTGTGGATGGCACGCCTGATCTTGCGTGGCAGGTGCGCCCGGTTGAACGATTCCTTTCGACGTACTACTACCCGATCCGCGCGATACAGGTAGGCGATTTTGTGCGGTTGGTGGAATACAGCACCGTGCCCGCGCCTGATCCGCTCATTTTGCGCGGGGCGGAAACTGCCGCCGATCTGGTGTTTGGCGATTCGATTCGGCTGCTCGGCGTGGAACTTCCGGCGGGTATGACGTATCAAGGCGGGGACGCGCTGCCGATCTCGCTGTTGTGGTCAAGTGATGCGCCGCTAAGCGAACGTTATACGGTTGCGGTTTACTTGCGTGATGCGGGAGGGGCACCAATCGCACAGCATGACGGGTATCCGGCGGGCGGTTTCGCGCCGACCGATACATGGGATGTGAATATCCCCGTGTGGGATCACCGCGCAATTTCGCTGCCGGATGATCTGCCGCCGGGGAATTATCAATTGTGGGTGAAGATTTACCGCTTCACACCGGATGGTAGCACGCAAGACCTCCCTGTAAGCGGTTCGGATTCAACTGTGATTGACGGCGTGATCGGCGTGCTGCCCATCACGGTGATTGTGACTCAGGCGGAATAGCCCGCCCGACGAGTACAAGTTTTTCTTCGTGGGTCATGAGCGGATCGCGCAAAAGCTCATCCTTGTAATCGACACTCCGAAATATCGTGTAACCTGCCGCCGCCGCTGTGATCACCCATGCTAACGGGATGATCAGACGGGCGGCGTGTGGGTGAAACTGAAGCGCCGCGATCCGGTCGGCGGCGTAGGCGATCAACAGCGGCAGAAACAGCAGCAAGAAGCGCGGATCATACGACACGAACAGCCACCACGCGGCGAAAAATGGCAGGGCAAACCCGGCGATCAACAGGGCGGGGGTGAATGTCGCACGGCGAACGCGGAACAGATTCACGATCAGCGGCACCAATGCGATCGTGACGATCACCCCAGCGACACCGAAATTTTCCGGTCGTGTGATAAATACCAATAGATTGGCAATCGTGCGCTGTGCTTGATCCGTCCATGCGGTCGCAGGCATGATAAAACCCGCGCCGATCAGGTTGCGGATATACCACGGTGCGCCGATCAGCGCGCATGCGGCGAGACTGTTCAGCAGGTGCGCCAGCGTGATCCGCTTTTGAATGAGCAGAAAAATGAGCCATGCGCCGAGAAGCGGCACGCCGAGAAGCGCGGCGTTTTTCGTCGTCACCGCCAAGCCGATCATCACTCCGGCAAAGCGCGCATCGTGCAGCGTACGCTGTTGTGACAGATTCAGCGCGTAATACGCCGCCAGCAGATAGAAAAACGCCATCGGCAGATCGACGTAGCCTGAAGATGCCCAGCGCCCGAATGCGGGCGTAATCGCCAGCAGCAGTGCCGCGATCCATCCGGCGGCAGTTCGTCCGCTTAGACGCTTTGCCAGCAGATAGACGGCAGGTAAACAGCCGAGACTGAGCAGCGCCGGAATCAGCTTTGCCAGATAATCATTTTCCCAACCGGACGCCATATAGCCTAACGCATACAGCGATGGTACGAGGATCGGATAGGTGCGGTACAGGCTTTCTGCGCCGATTAACGGATCGATGCGCCCTTCGTAGAAAATCGGCAGGGCAGCAGGGCGATAAATGCCGAGTGTGTCATCGGCGTAGAGCGGGTAATAGATCGCATTAAACAACACAGCGCCAGCGATCAACAGAATGAGCAGGAGCGCCGCCCCTTCGCGCCGATTATTCAGGTGCGGGCGCGTAAAGCGCGGCGGGGTGCGGAATAAAACGATGATTCCCGGCAGCATCAACACAAGATAGGGGAATGCGACTGCGTTGAAGGTGAGCGAAATCCCGATCACGCTCTCCCAGAACAGGATCAGACTGAGTGCGCCGGAAGCGATCGCCAGCGTCAGCACGGCGATTAACGCAAAACCGCTGTCATCCTGCCGCCGCGCCAAGAAAATCGCGGACGGAATCGCCGCCGCGATTAAGCCGATCAATGCCAACCACGGAAAGATCATCATCAGCGCGGCATCACCCGATTGGGGAGTGGTTCGCCGCGAATGCCCGCGATCAGATTATCCGCCGCCATGAGTGCCATTTTGGTACGGGTTTGCAGGGTGGCACTGCCAATGTGCGGCACAACGAGCGCATTCGGGAGCGTGAGGATCGGGTCATCGAGCGGAATCGGTTCGGGATCGGTTACGTCAAGCGCCGCGCCGCCGATCACGCCATCGCGCAGTGCTTCGTAGAGTGCCCGTTGATCGACCACGCCGCCGCGCGCAGTGTTGATGAGGATCGCGTCGTGTTTCATCATGCGGAGCGTGTCGGCATTGATCAAGCGGCGGGTGGTATCGTTCAGCGGCGTATGGATCGAAACAAAATCGGCGCGTGTCAAAAGATCCGGTAGATCGGCGCGTTTCGCACCGTGCGCGGCGGCTTGTTCAGCGGTGAGCGTTCGGCTGTAGGCGAGGATATTCATCCCGAAGGCTTGCGCGCGGCGGGCAACGGCTTGACCGATGCGCCCGAAGCCGATAATGCCGAGCGTCGCGCCGTTGAGATCGCGTCCGAGTAAATCGAGCGGTTTCCATGTCGTCCAGCGCTTTTCGCGAATGTACACCATGCTTTCGGGGATGCGTCGCGCCGCCGCAAGCAGGAGCGTAAACGCGAGATCGGCAGTTGCTTCGGTGAGAATGCCCGGTGTGTTGCCGATGGCGATTCCACGTTCGGCGGCGGCGTTCACATTGATGTTGTCATAACCGACTGCCATAATGCTGATTACTTTGATCTGCGCGCCTGCCGCATCCATCAGCGGCGCATCAATGCGATCATTAAGCGTACAAAACAGTCCATCGACACCGCGCACCCGTTCGGTGAGATCGGCATAGGGCGGCGGATCGTCGCTCTCCCATAAGTCCAATTCAGCGGCGGCGCGGATGCGCTCCAATGCCTGTTCGGGGATGCGTCGGCTGACAAAAACGCGCATAATCAAAGCCTTTTGGTACGGCAATACGAATCTACTGCGGTGATCATGGCGAAAGCAGCGGCGAAAGACAAGGGATGGATTGGCGGTGTGGTCGCTTTGTGGGTGACGGCGGCGTTCCTGTTCGTGACGATTCCGGCGCTTTATCTCCACAGCGACGAGGAATTGAGCTACCGGGCGACTAACGGCACGATCGTCGATACGATCCGCTGGCAAACCTCATTACAGGATAATCAAGCGCCGCTGTGGTTCGTGTTATTCAACGGCTGGCGCGGGACAGTTGGCGATCACGAATACACCGCGCGCATGTTTGGGGCGCTGTTGGTGATGCCCGCGCTGGCATTCGCGTACCGGATCGGGCGGCGGGCGTTCGGGAGTTCAACGGCAGGGGCGATTGGCGTTTTTGTGCTGACAGGAAATCACCTGTTCTTTAACTACGCGATGGATATTCGTCCGTACCCGTTGGTGATGCTTACCGCCGCGTTTTCAACATGGGCTTTTCAGCGCTGGTCACTGCGCGACCGCCGCCAGAATGCGATTCTGTACGGTGTTTCGGCGGCGGTGCTGCTGTACACCCATTACTTGCTGATCTTCCTGACGATGGCGCACGCCGTTTACTTGATCTTCGCGCATCGACTCACACGGGCGCGATTGATACATGGAGTCATGTCGATCGCTGTCGCTGTGGTTCTATTTCTGCCGTGGCTGCCCGTCGCGGTTTCGCATGTGAATCATCTCCGCAACCTTGAGGCGGAAACCGGAACGGGACGCGGAATCGCCGGAATTGGCGTGAGTACACAGGCGACCAGTTCGGAATCGATCATGGTGCTCCTCAACGCGGCGACAAACGGGTTGGCGATCGTGTACGTGCCGATCTTGATCGTTGGCATGGTGATGCTGATCCGGCGGCGCGGATACTGGCTGGCGCTGACATGGGCGATCCTGACCCCTGCGGTTTATTTGATCGCCAACTTGATCGCCGCCGTGTATGCGCCGCGCTTCGTGAGTCATGCGCTGTTAGGGTTGGGGATCGCGGTTGGCGGCGCGCTGACAGCGATCGCGGCACGGACGCGCTACCGGATCGGGTCGGTGACGGCATGGGTATTCGCGTTTGCGCTTGTGGGGCTGAATTTGTTCACGTTCGGGCTGCGTACTGAGATTCCGCCGCGCACGCAATATCGTGATGTGTTCCGCGAGATGAATCAGCAGGCGGCGGCGGGGGCTGCGGTGTTGTTTTATTGCGGGGGTGAGGAAGATCCTGAAGTGATTTGGAACATCGATCATTATCTTGATGCCGGATTAGCTGACTCGATCACGATTGAT
>CALBRY010000194.1 GCA_937927665.1 uncultured Chloroflexota bacterium | reverse complement strand
CGCGAAGCCGCAAGGACGCAAAGACAGCCTTTGCGTCTTTGCGTTCTCGCGCCTTTGCGTTGCTACTTTTCTTCTTTCCCGTTTAGCGCTAACCCCCTTAACACATTGGATCACCTTGGACTCGTGCATTTGTGATACAATGCGCAAGGAATTAAACACCGATTCGATTCAATAGATCATCCTCCACCCTCCGATTTTGCGAATTTGTTTGCGTGATCGTCAGCGGAAGGGGAGTATGCGCGATGTTTCACCCAAATGATCCCATGCGTGGGAGTATGCTGCTCGGCTTAGAAAAGTCGATGCAGGAAGAAGTCGAATTGATTGAACGCCGCCGCCGTTTTGCCAAAGCGCGGCGCGGGGATTATCTCCGGATTGATTTGCCAGAAGAAGCGGAATACGCAGAGGATGTCATTCTCGAAGCCGAACCCGCCGAAACGCTCACAGCGGTTCACTAAACAAACAAGAAGGGACAGGTCGCTCGACCTGTCCCTTCGCATTTCTAGCACTTGTGCGCGTTATTCGACTTCTTCAACCGAAACTTCGTAGGCGATGTTCGAATAGCTGTAATCGCTGATGCGGAGGATGACTTCGCCCGTCGAGAACGGTGTAAAGTCAATGCTGATGCGGCTCACCTGACCCGTGCTGGTATAACCGAGCGATGAACCCTGCTGCGAAATATCGATGCTCGGCGCGCCCGTTGCACCGCTGACAATTTCGAGCGTCAGGCGGTACGTTGTGTTGGCGGTCGCATCGAATGCGAGGGTACGGGTAAATGTGTTGCTGTTGAACGTGATACGCTGCGGACCTTCGCTCAGGTTGGGGAGTTCGGTGCGCGTAATCGTCACGGCAACTTCACCAGCTTCACCCGATGTCGAGCGCACGATCAGCGTGTACGTACCTTGCGAGTTAAGCGCCACACCCATCAATTCAGGATTCGTGCCAGAACCACTGTCTTCATCGCTGGCAACCGAATAGTTGCTGGGGTCGGTAAGCGAAAGATTGGTATCAATATCGCCTTCGACTTCAATATCGAGCACGTCGCCGAGTTCGCCTTCAAACTGAAGGAAAACCATCTGGTTGCCTTCGGTCAGTTCGACTGTCAGCGGTTCATTAAATACGACTTCCTGAACCTCAACGCGTTCCAGCACGACTTCGTAGTTGCCCGTGCTCGTGCGCCCCAAGCTGGTGACGATGAGCGTATAATCGCCTGTGATCGGCAGTGTAAACGGACCAATGCGCGAATCGAGATTGCCCGCACCGTCATCATTCGAAACAAGCTGGCTGCCGTTCTGTTCGAGAATCAGGTAGCTGTCATAATCTTCAGAGTAGTGTTCTGCAAGGATGACATCGCCCGCTGAACCCCTAAACACGAGACGCACTTCAAGTTCGTTGGAGGTCAGCGCTCCCGTCACACGTTCGCCGTATTCAACACGGTTCACAGTGACTTCGTTCACGCTGAGGATAAATTCACCCGTCGCGCCGCTGTTGCCATTGCGGTACGAATAGCTCTGCGCCACGAGGGTATAAGTGCCGGGGGAAAGTGTATAAGAAATGCGCGAATCGAGACTGCCTGCACCGTCGTCATCAAACGCGAGTTCGCTGCCATCTTCATCGAGCAGCGTAAGATAGCAGTCAAAATCCTCCGAAACGAGCGTTGCAAGGATGTTTGTCTCATCTTCAAGTGTAAGCGTGTAAGCGACTGCGGGAGCATCAGCAGTCAGTTCGCTCTCCACAGGTTCTCCGATCCGAATTTCGCCGCCGTCGACAGGATCAGCAGACTGTGTATCATTCTGGGCGAATGCCATCATGGGGACAGCGAGAAGGGCGATCACGAGAATCAGCCCGAAACGATGGAACAGGAAACGCATAACGTTCTCCTTGGGTAGGTGAATGAAGATGTGCGCCTTACAAGATCATTGTATGACACTTCCGCCAAATGCGCCGCCCTCGTGGGGCAAACATCGGGCAAACAGCACGAAACAGTGATATAGTCTACGATGTGCTAGACGCCGAATGCGCGTGATTAGTTCCCGCGCTTAAGCTGGAGAAATAAAACTGAATGATTGAACGTTTCGCGGGGTGGGCACGTCCCCTGCTTGAACTGCCTGTCGTGCGGAAAACCCGCCGCAATCACGGGTTAGAACACGCGACAATCCATGTCCTGAGCAGCCGGGTCAAAGGGCTGCAAATGGCGGGACGCAGCGATGCGGGCGGGTTTGTCCTATTGGGCGAAGCACCCACCGAATCGATCGAGGCGGCGGTGCGTGATGCCTTGCGCCGCATGAAACACGGTGAACACGGGTTAGCGGTGCATCCCAACTGTGGGACAAATCTCCTAACCACTGGCTTTATGACGACAACCACCGCGATGATCGGGTTCGCGGGGAAAAGCCGCCGCGATGCATGGGAGCGTATCCCGCTCGTCTTGTTCGCCGTAATTCTAGCGATCATCATGTCGCAGCCTCTCGGCACTTCATTACAAAAGTACATCACGACCGATGGTGATCCCGGCGATCTGGAAATTGTGCAGATTACCCGTGGAACAATGCGATCACCGTTCGGCGGAGCGATCCCCTATCATCGAGTCAAAACTCGCTCCACGTAATCAGACGAGGTTTTACCAACATGACAGCCTACCCCGAATACCTCCGCCCCATTTTTGAGCGGTACATCACGACCGCCTACGGTTCACTCACTGAGGATGAAGCGGCGATCGGTATGCCGCTCACGCCCTATTTAGGAAGCACGGGCACGCTTGATGTATCGACCGGACTCACCTACCCGACCAAAGCCGAACGCGCCCGCCGCAATCCGAAAGTCGCACTGCTTTACTATGATCCGAAAGGGTCAGGGGTTTTGCAGCCGCTGACAATCCTTGCTCAAGGCTACGCGGCAGTGCGCGATGCTGATTTGCAGGCGAATACCGATCGATATATCCGCGAATCGATGCAGAAAATCCCTGCTGCGATGGCGGGAATGCCGAAGTTTATCCTCAAACAGATGGGCTGGTATTTCACGCGCATTTATATGGAAATCACACCCGCGCATCTGTACTGGTGGATTCACGGTCGAGAAGATGATCCGCCGGAAGAATGGCACGCACCGGAGGACACGATTTATCCAACCAGCGATCCCGCACCCGCCGGAAAATCACCGGGGGCATGGAAAGCCGCGCCAACCGCTTGGAAAACCGCCGCGCTGCAAGCCTTCGCGTTAGGTCAGCCCGTGCTGACCGCAAAGGGCATTGATGGTTTTCCGATCATGATGCGCGCCCGTTCGATCGAATTGACGGAAACAGGCTTTTTACTCGAAATGCCCATGGGCGCGCCGTTCCGCTTCGCCGGAGAAGGCAGCCTGAGTTTCAGCTATTACCCGGAGCCGTTCACCGGGCAAACCAATCGAATTTTCCGGGGCAGAATCGGCGATTTGAGCGGCAAAGTTAATTTCATCATCGAACGCCAGTTGAGCGATTGGAGCGCGGGCGGCGATAACCGGCTCGCCGGGTCGCTGTCATTCTTATCGGCGTCGTTCCGGCTGCGTTCGCGCCTAAAAACAGAAGCGGAACGGCGCGGTCAGCCTGTGCCGGTGGTGAAACTGCCCTAAAGCATCGTATTTATCGGATATAAGCGCTTTGTGAACAGGTGCATCTTATGGCGTTTCCTACCGAATTCACGCCGATCTTTCAGAACTACATCACCTGTGAGTACGCGTCGATCACCAAAACAGGGACGCCGATCACGATGCCCGTCACGCCTTATCTAGGCGTCAATAACACGATCGATGTCTCAACCGGGTTGGTCTACCCGGCAAAAGCCGAACGCGCCCGCCGCAATCCGAAGGTCGCGCAGTTGTTCAGCGACCCGCGCGGATCAGGCGTGAGCACACCGCACACCCTCCTCGTGATCGGTGATGCGTGCGTGCGCGATCGGGATCTGCAAGCGAATACCGATCGCTATATTCGCGATTCAATGGAAAAAATCCCGGATATGATGCACGGGTTCCCGCGCTTTCTCGTCAAAATGCAAGCATGGTATTGGGTACGAATCTGGATCGAAGTCACGCCGCGCAAAATCCTATGGTGGCGCGGCGGCGATCTCGACGCACAACCGGAAGTGTGGATCAATCCGGCGGCGGGCGCTCCAGCGTCCGATCCCTCCCCGAATGGATTACCGCCGAAGCCGTGGAAAGACTCGCCGCAGGATTGGCGCACAGGCGCAAGCCGCGCTGTTCAAACGATGGGAAAGCCTGTGCTGACCGTCGTCGGCAGTGACGGCTATCCGCTGCTGCTGCGGTCGCGCCAAGTCGGGCTGACTCCCGAAGGTTTTACGCTCACAATGCCCGCCGGAACACCCCCGGAGATGCTCCGCGAAACACCCGCCTGTTTGACCTTTCACCAGCACCCGGATCGCTTCACCGGGCAGGAAAATATGCTGTTTATCGGCACGATCACCCGCGTGGATGGGAATCAGGTGCAGTTTCATGTCGAACGGCG
>CALBRY010000193.1 GCA_937927665.1 uncultured Chloroflexota bacterium | reverse complement strand
AATTATTGAAACCGCTGGCGGTTTTCTTGGGCTGACGCCGTATTCAGACAGCATCATGCGCGTGCGATACGCGCCGAGCCAAGCCTTCGCCACCAGAGCGAGCTTGATGATCCAACCTTCGGCTGGCGTCGCTGTTGATCTGGACGTGAGCGAAACCGCAGACGCGATCATCTGCACAACTTCGCAGTTGTCCATTCGGGTCAACCGACAGACGGGCGCGCTGACATATCTGGATCACTCAGGTCGACTCCTGACCAAAGAACCGGATCGCGGCGGAAAAACGCTCATCTCCACAGAAGTTGTCAAAACACTTTTTGATGAGTCTGCCGAGGCGCAAGTGCGGACGGATGCGGACGGCGTCAAGGCGTATGCCGTATCGAACAAACAGATCATCGACCGCCGCGCTTACCACACCAAACTGGAATTTGAATGGCAGCCGGGAGAAGCGTTATACGGACTCGGTTCGCATGAAGAAGGCATGATGAATCTGCGCGGGCAGCACCAGTTTTTATACCAACAAAATATGAAGGTGGTTGTCCCCGTTCTTCTCTCGACTCGCGGTTACGGTATTCTGCGGGACAGTTATTCGCTGATGACCTTTCATGACGATGCGTTTGGTTCGTATCTGTGGACGGAAGTGGATAATGAACTGGATTTCTACTTTATCTACGGACCGGAATTCGATCAGATCGTGCGGAGCATTCGACAGCTTACCGGGAAAGCGCCGATGCTTCCCCGATGGGCTTTTGGCTATATCCAGTCCAAAGAACACTATGTGTCCCAAACGGAACTGATCGACATCACCAAGGAATACCGGAAACGCGGACTCCCGCTCGATTGCATCGTACAAGACTGGAAATCATGGACGGGTGATCTGTGGGGGCAGAAGACGCTCGATCCGGAACGTTTTCCCGATCCCACGGGAATGATGAATGAACTCCATCGCCTGAACACGCGCTTGATGATTTCAATTTGGCCCATCTTGAATCCCGGCGGCAGTAACTGGCGCGAAATGCGCGATCAGGGCTGTTTGCTCGGCAACCAAGCGACTTACGATGCTTTTCAAGATAAGGCGCGTGCGCTGTATTGGAGACACGCCAACGATGGGCTGTTCACTCATGGGATTGATGCATGGTGGTGCGACTGCACCGAACCCTTTCAATCCGATTGGGCAGGCGCGTTCAAGCCCGAACCCGAAGAGCGCCTCCGGATCAATACCGAAGAAGCGAAACGGTATATCGACGCGGAATATCTCAATGCTTATTCGCTGCGGCATTCTCAAGGGATTTACGAGGGGCAGCGCAAGACTGGCAGCGACAAACGGGTTGTCAACCTGACGCGATCAGGCTATATCGGGCAGCAGCGCTACAGCACGATCACTTGGTCGGGCGATGTTTCCGCAACGTGGGATACGCTCCGCCGTCAGATCGCCGATGGTCTGAACTTCTGCGCCACTGGGTTGCCCTACTGGACGACCGATATTGGCGCATTCTTCGTCAAGGATGATCCGGCGCTCTGGTTCTGGGATGGCGACTTCGACCTTGGCGTTGCCGACATGGGCTACCGTGAATTGTACGTGCGCTGGTTTCAGTACGGTGCGTTTTTGCCTATGTTCCGTTCGCATGGCACCGATACCCCGCGTGAAATCTGGCGTTTTGGTGAACCCGGCGAAATGTTCTACGACACGCTGGTGAAGTTCCTACGGCTGCGGTATCGCTTACTGCCGTATATCTATTCTCTGGCAGGGATGGTCACACAGGAAGACTCCACCATGATGCGCGGCTTGCCGTTTGATTTCCGGTGTGACCCGGATACTTACGAGATTTGCGATCAATACATGTTTGGGTCAGCTCTACTGGTGAACCCGGTCACGCAGCCGATGTATTTCGCCGCCGGATCGACACCGCTCAACGAGTTGAGCAAAACTAGAGCAGTTTATTTGCCGAAGGGCGCTGATTGGTACGACTTTTGGACAGGGCAGCACTATAGCGGCGGGCAGACCATCATTGCGGATGCGCCGCTGGAAACAATGCCGCTGTATGTCCGCAGCGGATCGATTATACCGATGGGACCCGCGATTACATACGCCGATGAGCTTCCCAATGCCCCGCTTGACCTCCGCATTTATCCGGGACAGAGCGGCAGCTTCACCCTTTATGATGACGAAGGCGATAACTACCATTATGAGCAGGGACAATTCGCCACGATTCGCTTCAGTTGGGATGATCAGGCGCAGCGGTTCACCCTGCATGAGCGTCAGGGCGATTATCCGGGGATGAAGGGGTCGCGGGAGTTTCGGATCATCCTCGGCGGCGGTCTGAACGATGACGCGGCGCTAGCATCAACCAGAACAGTTCTATATAAAGGTCATGAAATCAGCCTTGATTTCGACATTTAACCGGATCATGAAAGGAAAATGATGCCAGCGGTCACACGTTTTGAACCCACTTGGGACTCATTAAAGCAGTATTCAGTACCGCAGTGGTTTAAGGATGCTAAGCTGGGCATCTTCATCCATTGGGGTATTTATTCTGTACCAGCGTTTGCGAACGAATGGTATCCACGTAATATGTACCGGCAGGGCAGCGAAGAATTCAAGCATCATGTCGAAACGTGGGGCGAACACACTCGGTTCGGTTACAAAGACTTTATCCCCATGTTCACGGCGGAGAAATTCGATCCCGATGCGTGGATTGACCTGTTCAAGCAGGCGGGTGCGCAGTACGTCGTCCCGGTCGCAGAGCATCACGACGGCTTCCCGATGTACGATACCGCGCTCTCTGAGTGGAGCGCTGCCAAAATGGGACCGAAACGCGACATCATTGCGGAATTAGCGGCGGCGGCGCGGCGCAGCGGGTTGATCTTCGGCGTTTCCAATCACCGTGCCGAACACTGGTGGTTTCTTGATGGCGGCAAGAAATTCCCGTCGGACGTCCAAGATCCGCGTTACGCGGCGTTTTATGGACCCGCCGCCGAAGCATCCCCGGATGTTTCGTTTAGTTCGGCAGAGTGGACGAGCCAAGATTGGCGCCCTCGACCGGATGCCAAGTTCCTCGAAGACTGGTTGGCGCGTTGTCGTGAATTGGTCGATAAGTATCAGCCGCAGGTGTTCTGGTTTGATTGGTGGATTGAGCAGGCAGTTTTTGAACCGTATCTGCAAAGATTCGCCGCGCATTACTACAACCGGGCGGCAGAATGGGGTAAGGGTGTTGTACTCCAGCACAAATTTGAGGCGTTTCCGAGGGGGACTGCTCTCTACGACATTGAGCGCGGCAAATTGAACGACATCCGCCAAGACTACTGGCAAACCGATACCTCGGTCAGTTACAAGTCATGGTGTTATGTCGAGGATGATGAATTCAAGTCTGTGACGACGCTCGTGCATGATCTGGTCGATATTGTCAGCAAGAACGGCAATCTCCTGCTCAACGTCGGACCTAAACCGGACGGTACTATCCCCGATGAGGCAGCCAACCGCCTGCGTGGACTCGGCGAATGGCTTCTGACGAATGGCGAGGCGATCTACGGTACACGTCACTGGCACACCTACGGCGAAGGCGCTGCCGTCGTCGGTGAAGGGCATATGCAGGAGCGCGAAGACCAGCCGTTCACCGCGCAGGACATCCGTTTCACAAGTAAACCGGGGATGCTGTATGCCATCTGCCTCGGTTGGCCCGGGAAGACGATCTTAATCAAATCGCTTGCGGCTGGCTCTCCTCTGCACGCTGAAGAGATCGAGTCGATCCATATGCTCGGCTCGGATGAAAACTTGTCGTGGACACAGGATGACGACGGGTTGCACATTGTTACGCCATCCCAGAGACCCGGCAACCACGCCTTTACCTTCAAGATTACGCTCAAGCAGCGTTAGAGGAACGCACGAAATGACAGTGGTTCAACTCCGACGTTAAACACTACAAAGTCACCTCAACCGGTGATTCGTCTGGGCACAATCGATTCGGATCATTATCCCGCCGAATCGATTGCCGAGGCGGTCAAAGGTGCGATTGAGATTGGTTATCTTCAAATCGACTGTGCCACTGTCTATGGCAACGATCGTTTGGTCGGGCAGTCGCTTCAGCACGCGATGCAAATCGAACATAATCTGTGGATGCGCTCATCACGTACTATGTGACCACTAGCATTGATGTGATAGCAGATATGTTTCAATTCCAGGGGGGATGATGAGCCAGAATGCCATGAAGCGTCTTTATCTGATGCAGGTTGGGTCTATGCCGGAATACCAGATTCCGATTGTGTGCTATCTGGTGCAAACGAGTGACTGCAAGAATATTCTGATTGACAGTGGTCTGCCGGAAATTATGCCTGAAGGCGAATCGGAGTTCGAGAATGGGCAGGACGTTATCGAGCAGTTGGCGAGCATTGGCTTAAAACCGGACGATATTGATACCGTCATTTCGACGCATTATGATCTCGACCATGCCGGAAGACATGCGGCATTTACAAAGGCGCAATATGTTGTTCAGCGTGTGCATCATCTGGATGCGGCGGGCAACCCACGTTATGCTGACATTCGACTCCAATGG
>CALBRY010000192.1 GCA_937927665.1 uncultured Chloroflexota bacterium | reverse complement strand
GCGGTCAAGTCGTTGATCGAGGTTTGTACGGCGGCGGGATCGGCGGTGGTATCGATCTGGGTGCGCGTTTGCGTGAGCAGCACGGCTGCGCGGTCGGTAGTTTCGGCGTCCAATGTGCTCAACGTCGGGCGCAGATCGGCAAAGGCGGCGGACGCGCCTTCGTGGAACGTAATCGCCTCTTGAATCTCAATCGGGCTGGCGACCACGCCATCGCGTACACCGCGCGCATACTCCACCGGGACGAGTGCGATATAGCGCATCAATTGTCCGGCGCGGCGTGCGAGTTCCTCATCCGTCAGCGGCGCGGCGCGGAAACTGCCGAGCGCCGAATCGATGGCGGCACGGGCGGCGCTGAATGCCGCGTCATCCGCGCGGATGCTCGACTCGACGAGGCTGGCGAATGCGGCGCGCACCTCTGCCAACGCTTGATCGGAGCGCTGCGCGGCGTAAGCATCCGCGAGAATTTCAAACAATCCGGCGGCGCGTCCGGCTTCTTCCGCTTGGCGGAGCGCAAAGCCGTTCGCATGGGCGCTGTCCGCGTCCGAAAGGGCGGCGAGAAGCTGACCCTGATAGGTGTCGTATAAATCCGCCTGAACAGCGGCGGCGACGGTTTCCGGCTCGACTGCGCCGCGCCGGAGCGCCGCGACTGCGAGCGTTGCGTCAGCATCCGGGCGTGAGAAGCGGTTGGACGGGCGGAACTCACGAAGCGGCAGCCAGAGCGCCGCTGTATCACCGTTCCCTACCGCGACCGCGCTCAGGGTGACGCGCATTCCGCCTTGCAGCAGAGTCGTCCATACGGTGCTGCGAAGGCTGGCAAACGCGGCAGAATCCTCGGATTCGACTGCGCTTTCAAGCTGAGTGAACAGATCATCAAGGCGGGTGATCGTCGCGGCATCGAACGCGGTGAACGCGCCCTCGGCGGTGGATGCGGCGCGGCGCACATCATCGAGCGCGGCATCCTGTTCGCCTTCCATCAGCGCGATCTGCGCGTCAAATAATGCTTGACGGATGGTTTCCGCCTGCTGCGGCGGCGCGGCGGAGTCCTCCGATTGCGCGAACGCCGGAACGGCGGCGAGTAAACACAGAGCGATCAGGATCAGCACGCGACGGATCACAGCATTACTCCGGGAGTTCTATGCCCGCGAGGGCGGCAACTTGAGCGATTTGTCCCGTGATCGCCTGAGCGCGGGACTGTGCCTCACTGCCATACAGATCGGCTTCTTCGGGCGTGAATATGCGCCCATCTGTTTCTTGTGCCAGCAGGTCAGCAACATAACTTTGCAGGTCGAGCAGTCCTTCGCGGATTTGCGTATCCTGTGCCGCATCGACTTCGCTCACCAACGGGCTGATCCCGTCATACACCACGAGCAGACCGCCGAGGATGTCTTCTACGTCCGCGAGGCGGGAGATCACGACAAATTCCGCCTGTGTCGATGCTTCGCCAGAAACAAAGCGCGAATCACGCCATGCGGCGAAATACTCGCTCATCGTCGGGGTCATCACGACGAGCGCGGTAAACGCGTCGGTGACATTCGGCTCCCATGCGGACGCCGAGTCGAGCAGGTCATTGGCGTAGTTTTGCATCGTCTCGGCGGCGGCGCGCAGCACGTATGCATCCGGCAGCACATCCCCGAAGCCAATTTCGCCATCACCGTTCAGGTCAGCTTCGATTCCTGCGCTGTATTCCGGGCGTGTCCCCCACAGCGTACTTTCAAGCACGCCGAACAAATTCCCCGGACGCTCCAGAATGCGCCCATCGCGCAAGGTGAGATCGAACGGGACACCGTTTTCCGGGTCTTCTTCGCCCGAAACGCCCGCGTCAAGGATCACGTCATATTCGGAGAGACTCGGCACACCCGCGACGATGCCTTCCACCTGCTCATACAGCGGGCTGGCGATCATCCATGCATTGCGCGAGGCATTGAGCGCCCCTGCGGTGACTCCGGGCTGTGACTCCCACAGCGCGGCGTAATCAAATTCCGCCGCTTCTGCCAGCATATAGTAATCCGCCGCCGTCGCTTCGAGCGCCGCCGTTTGGCTTCTCAGTTCGGTTACGTTTTCGATCAAATATGTCCGCACGTTGGTTAAATCAACGGTTGATTGGGCGGCGGCGGGCGCAATCAACACGCAAAGTACAATCAGCGTGAATAGAATTCGCTTCACAAACAAACTCCTCAAAAATTGCATGTCCATTGATCAGCGCCAGCTTAACGGTCAACGGGGCGGATGTCCACAAAGGGGATTAAGTCAAGAATGCTTGACGACGCGATTTTTCTGTTAGCTGTGCTTAACGCGCAGTCGTCGTGTGATCAAAGACACGATTAACCGGGTGACAATTGTAATTTTGCACCGGGGTTAAATCCGTTTATCTTTGGTATAAACCTACAAAAATGTGCAAAAATCTATCAAAGTCCGCATCGCAGCCTATGATTCGTAAAAGTGAGCATGATGGCTTCACAAACAATTGGTGTTCTACTCGCACAACTTGGATCGCCGGATGCGCCTACAGCGGAGGCAGTGCGTCCGTATTTGAAGCAGTTTTTGTCCGACCGGCGCGTGATCGATTATCACCCGCTGGTATGGCAGATGCTGCTGCGCGGGATTATTCTGCGCGTTCGTCCGGCAAAATCGGCAAAATTGTATCAGCGCGTGTGGCTTGATGACGGATCCCCTCTCACCGTGTATTCCAAAGCGCAGGTGAGCGGATTACAGGCAAGGTTGGGGGATGATTTCCGCGTCATCCTTGGCATGACCTACGGCAGTCCGAGCATTCGGGACGCGGTTCACACGCTGGAAAATGAAGGGATTACGCGGATTGTGGTGCTGTCGATGTTCCCGCAGTATTCGTCAACGACGACCGCCCCTATCTATGACTCGGTGTACGCGGCGGCGGCAGGTCGGCGGGGGATGATTGGATACGAGAATAAACGTTTTGTGCCAACGCTTCGTTTTGTTGAACCTTACTACGATCACCCCGGTTATATTCAGGCGATGAAGCGGCATATTGACCAGCAGGTGAACGAACTGGATCAGCCGCCGGATAAATTCGTGATCACATTTCATGGCATCCCGAAGCGCTACACCCTCACCGGCGATCCGTATCGCCAGCAGTGCGAAAAAACTGCCGCCCTGCTCGCTGCGGCGATGGGCTGGACACCCGACGATTGGACGCTGAGCTTTCAATCGCAGTTTGGGCGCGAAGAATGGCTGCAACCCTACACCGAAGATGTGCTAACAGGGCTGCACGCTCAGGGTGTGGAGCGTCCGTTCGTGTTTTCTCCCGGCTTTGTGACAGACTGCCTAGAAACGCTCGATGAGTTGGGTCATGAAGGACGCGATCAATTTGAACACGGCGGCGGACACGGCGACTCGTTTTATCTCGCCCCGTGTTTGAATGACTCCCCGGTGTGGTTGGATGTGCTGGCGAAACTGGTACGCGAAAACTCAAGTGGATGGATCACACGCCAACCGGATGACGAAATCGCACGGATCGACTTGATGTAGCCGCTTAGCCCGCTCACTTTCGATGTGTGCGGGACGGCTCACTCATCTCTGTAGACGAACATCCTTAAAATATTGTGAAATTCGTCGCGTAATTCTTAATGAATCATGAAAATGAGTAGATTTAGGATTAAGGAAGATTTTGTAAGTCGGGAGGTTCTTTATGGCTTACCCCTATCGTCACGCCCCCGGTACTGAAGTTTCGGGCGCTGTCATGAGCGCAATTTTTAACCACTATCAACGCGATGATGTGATCGAGTCGCTGCAAAAGCACGGGCTGGATTACTTCGAAGCGGATCAATGGTACCCGGTTGATCAATTTATCAACCTTCTGGCGGAATGGTCAGAGTCCCCGGCATTTTCCACCAATCTTGTGAGCATCGGTATGGCGATGACGTATCACATCGAACTCCCCGACGAGATTGAGGCACTCAGCGGGCTTGAGAAACTTATGCTGCTTGGTGATATGCACATGGGGCAGCATCGCAGCGGCGATGCAGGGTGCTACCGGGTCGAACGGATTGGCGAGAGCGCGATCCGCTACACAGAAAATACCGTGTGGCCCGATGACATGATTTACGGCTATATCTACGGCGCGGCGCGGCGTTATCTCGATCGCGGCGTTCATTTTTCGGTTCGTTATGTGAAGGATGCCGAGCGGCAGGATACGGGAGGCGGCTCGACCACATTTGACCTGATCTGGGAGCTGCAGTGATGAACATCGCAAACACACTCCCTATAACTGCGCCGGTGCAGCCCACCGTCCGCAGAGCGCCACAGCGAATACTCCGCTGGCGTCCGCTCTTGCTCATCCCGCTTCTGCTGATTCTTGTGTTCTACACCGAGACGCTGATCGAATCATCTCAGGAGCAGTTGGAAGGCGAACACTTCGCCAATCAAACCGATAACTTGCGGATCGCTTATAGTCAGGTGTTGACGGGTTATGAACGATCCGCACAGATCATCTACAACGAGGTGATCAATCAGCCGGAAGTGCTGGCGCTGTTCGCTCAGGCGTATGGCGCGACTGAAGCAGAACAAGCGGTCATACGCCAACAATTGTACGATCTGCTCATTGATGAGTATCAGCGGTTGGAAGGCTTGAATCTGCGCCAGCTTCAATTTCATTTGCCGGATAATGTCAGCTTCTTACGCATGTATCGACCGGAAACATTCGGGGATGATCTGACGGATGTCCGCTATACGGTCATGACAGCGAATCGCGATCTGGTTCCGGTCGCCGGTTTTGAAGAAGGGCGCGTCTACAATGGATTCCGGTATGTTTTCCCGCTGTTCTACGAAGGGGAGCATATCGGCAGTGTGGAAACCAGCGTGTCGTTTCTCGTTGTGGAGCAGAGCCTAAACGAAAGCCTCTCCGGCGGGACAACATTCCTCCTCCGCAGGGACATCATGCAGGATGTCGTTTTTTCGGAGGAACAGGATAACTATGTCATCAGCGATATCTCGGATTTGTATGTCTATGACCGTGAGGTAATCGATACTTACGCCGATGACGATATGCCGTGGGAAACCATCACCGCGATTAATGCCGCGCTGCCTGCGGATGTGATCGAGCGGCTCAACACAGGCGAGAACATCTCAACGGTGGTTGAGGTCAACGATGTCGGGTACGCGATCACATTTTTGGCGGTGCATAACCTCCATGGCGACCATGCAGCCTACATTGCATCGTATCGTCACGATGATTTTATCCCCAGCAGCCGCACGACATTTACGATCAGTCAGAGCGTGATCGGGACTGCTGCTGTCCTTGCGATCATTTTCTTCTGGCTGCTTGACCGCAGCACAACATTTGTCAACCTTCAGCGTAATCAGCTTGCCGATCAAAACGTGGTACTGGAAACGACGAACAAGGCGCTTGATTCGGCGCGTGAGCAGGCAGAAACCGCCAACCAGCTTAAGAGTCAATTTCTCGCCAATATGTCGCACGAACTGCGAACGCCGCTTAATGCGATTCTCAATTTCTCGCGCTTTGTGAGCGAAGGCATGATGGGCGAGGTCACCCCGCAGCAGGTTGAAACGCTCGGTAAGGTCAACGATAACGGCAAGCATCTCTTGAGCTTGATTAATGATCTGCTCGATATTTCCAAGATCGAGGCGGGGCAGTTGAAATTGTTCGTTGAGGATGACATTGACCTTGAGCACGAGTTCGCCGCGGTGACCGATGTTGCCCGCAGTTTGCTGGCGGATAAGCCGATTGAACTGGTGACGCAGATTGATCCTGATCTGCCGCTGATGACCGGGGATCGCCGCCGCATTCGTCAGATCATGCTCAACCTTGTGGGGAATGCATGCAAATTCACCGAGCAAGGTACCGTCACGATCAGCTTGAAACGGGATGCCGACTCGATTGTGTACACGGTTAAAGATACAGGACCGGGAATCGCGCCAGAAGATCATGCGCTCATCTTCGAGACATTCCGGCAAACGGAGCACGGCGGCAGACAGGGTGGAACTGGCTTAGGACTGCCGATCTCACGCCGCCTAGCCGAAATTCACGGCGGAAGTTTGACGATGGAAAGTGCGCTCGGCAGCGGTGCTGTCTTTACCGCGAGACTGCCCATCGAGTCGAGCGCGTTGGTTGCGATGAAACATCAACAGAATGCGCTTGTTCCCGCATGATTTGAAAAATTCTTTAAGGAGTGATGGCTATGGCGATACTGCAAGACAAACGCATTTTTATCGTTGAGGACAATTTGGCGAATCGTGCCATTGAGCAGATGATTTTGGAGCGCAACGGCGCGAAAACCGCGATCGAACGGTATGGAACCACGACCATTGAGCGGTTGAGAGCATTCGCGCCAGTCGATATCATTATTATGGATTTGATGCTGCCGGATGGCGTCAGCGGGTTTGATGTCACCGACGAAATCCGAAAAATGCCGGAATTTAGTCAAATCCCGGTGGTTGCGGTATCGGCGTCCGATCCCGCTGAATCGATGCCGCGCGTGAAAGCAAAAGGTTTTGCGGGCTTCATCAGTAAGCCCATCGATTTCGACCGTTTTCCGCAGCAGATCGCGCGGATTCTACGCGGTGAAGAAATCTGGTTTGAAGGAGATTAACACATCATGTCGGGAACTCATGCGCTGATCATTGAAGACAATCAGGACAGCATCGAAATATTGGCGCATCTCCTCAGTCTTCAAGGCGTGACATACAAAGGGGTCAACCGACCGAGTAAGCTGAAAGCCGCCGATTTGATTGGTGTAAGCGTGATTTTTCTCGATCTGGATATGCCGGGGATGAACGGCTACGAAGTGTTCAATCTGCTGCGGAATGTGCACGGGGTGGATGTTCCGATTATCGCTTACACCGTCAACACGAATGAGAAAGCGACAACCCGCAGTGTCGGGTTCGACGGCATGATCGCTAAACCATTGGATTCATCGTGCTTCGGGGATCAACTGCGGCGAATTTTGGCAGGTGAAGCCGTATGGGATGACTGCTAGAGTTACAGCGCGCTCAATACCGGACGCTGCACGATCCGCTACGATTTTCACCTCTGTGATGACTTATCGCTTGAGTACCCCCTCGTTTCCCACTGCGAGAGACGAGGGGGCAGCACAATCACCTAAAATCTTTCGCAATCCCTCTTTATTCACGAATCGCTGTTACTATATTATGAAGACTGGGCAGACTTCACATCACAGGAGATTACATCACTATGCCCTTCTCAAAAATTGAACAGCTCCCCGGTGAACCGATCTTCATCATTACTTTTGAAGGAGAAATGACCGCCGCTGATATGGAGCAGGCATCCGATACGCTTTTCTCATGGTGGACGGATGATCTAAAACACACTGGCAGTCATCTCATCATGGACATCCTCAACGTCACCAAAATTTCGTTTGTTGAGTCGATGAAAAGCCTCCGTGTAACACTTGAAATCGAAGCGAAATATGCTGCCCTGATGCCGTACGTTCATTACTATGCGGTGGGCACGAACGCACTAGCAAAATTGTGGGTGAACTGGCGTCGCTTGCAATCGGGCGGCAGAGACGTGCCGATGTTTACCAAGCGCGAAGATGCAATTATGGCGGCGCAGACAGCGGTACATACCCACAACCCGAACTCAACAACGTAATCGCTTGATCGGTGAATGCACGCGCGTAGAGATATTTCGCACATATTTCTACGCGTTCATTTTTTAATCGTTAGCGCTCACAAAGATAAGTGCTTACTCGCAATTTTGCGCTAGAACCCACCAGCCTCGTACAGTCTATACAATATCGTGCGTGATGCCTTCGCTAACGTTTGCGAAACCTAGGTCAGGGGGGTATCTTTAGATCGCACGTCAGCAAATTACGTTTAACAAGCTCCATTGGAGGCAATTAGAATGAAGAAGTTCTTTAGCGTGTTGGCGCTCACGGCGATTATCGCCGCGTTCGGCAGCTTCGCGTTGGTATCAGCGCAAGAAGCGCCGGCAATCGACTGCATGACTGATGAAACCGCAACCGTCGTTTTGTCGACCGGCTCGGTGGGTATCGAAGTCGAATTGGCGCAGCGCGCCGCCGATGAATTTATGGCGGCATGCCCGAATATTACTATTGAAGTCCGTCCGCTGCCCGAATCTGCAACCGACATTCTCGGTTATTTCCTCCAGCAGTTTGAAGCCCAAAGCCCGGAAATCGACGTCTTCCAATTCGACGTGATTTGGCCCGGTATCCTCGCTGAACACATGATCAACATGTACGACTACATCAGCGAAGAAGCACTCGCCGATTACTTCCCGGCAATCGTCGCCAACAACACGGTTGATGGCAGCCTGACCGGTATTCCGTACTTCAACGACGCGCCGATGCTGTATTACCGCACCGACCTGCTCGAAGAATACGGCGTCGAAGTTCCGCAGACGTGGGAAGAACTCGCAGTTGCAGCGCAGACCATTCAGGATGGCGAGCGCGCTAAGGGCAACAGTGAATTCTGGGGTTATGTCTGGCAAGGGAACGCCTACGAAGGTCTGACCTGCGACGCGCTCGAGTGGATTTATTCGGAAGCCGGCAGCACCATCGTCAGCCCCGAAGGCGAAACCACGGTCAACGACCCGGCAGTCGCATTCGCGCTTGACCGCGCCGCGACGTGGGTTGGCACGATCAGCCCCGAAGGCGTGACTGGTTACCAAGAAGAAGATGCACGCGCGACTTGGCAGGCGGGCAACGCAGCTTTCATGCGCAACTGGCCGTATGCCTACGCATTGGGCAATAGCGAAGATAGTGCGGTCGCTGGCTTGTTCGGTGTCGCTCTGCTCCCGACCGGCGCTTCTGGTCTGCGCGCCGCGACTCAGGGCGGATGGCAGTTGGGCGTTTCGCGCTATGCCGAAAATCCCGCCGCTGCTGCTGCTGTCGCCATTTACTACACCAGCCCCTACGTCCAGAGCTATCGCGCACTCGAATCGTACCTGCCGACCGCGATGTCGCTGTACAGCGATCCCGATCTGCTGGCAGTCAATCCGTTCTTCGCTGACCTGTTCCCGGTGCTTTCCAACACCGTGACCCGTCCGTCGACCGTGACCGCGACCCGCTACAACGAAGTTTCGACCGCGTTCTTCACCGCCGCGCACAGCGTTCTGATCGGCGATCAGGATGGCGCAACCGCGATGGAACTGCTCGAACTCGACCTGCAAGCAATCCTCGGTCAGTAATAGTCTGTAAGGGAGGCAGCCTTCTCAATAATGAGAGGGCTGCCTCTATTTCTTTCCACAATTTATTGGAGGGCTAAAAAATGGCAGTGACTAGGACACTTACGCAGTCTAAGGATGTTCCCGCAAGCTATGGGTTGGGATTAACCGCCATAGCCCTCCTCCTGCTGGCGATCTCATTGGGAACATTAGGGCTGTATCTTCAATCCGTCATCAATACCCCGGCTATTCAACAGGGCTTAAACGGCGAAATAGGGCTTGTGCTTGCGGTGCTGGATAATGTTGGGCTGATCCTGCCGCTTATGGTTATTGCGCTCGATCTCTGGCTGGCGATCACCGCCGTTCAAATGCTGCGCGGCAGCGCTGATGCGGTACGCTGGGGAGCGACGATCGTGTTTTGGCTCACGGTTGGCGCGGTTGGGGTAGGGATTTTTGTATTTTTCCAACAGTCCGCGGGTAACGAAATTTTCGGTATTGCAACCGATTATGGGCGCGGCGCGAGCGCGGCGCTGCCGCTGCTTCTGCTGGCGATCCCGACAGGGATAGCGAGTTGGTGGATGTCGCGTCATGGTGACATTATCAATCGCAATCAAACGCTCACCAGCCGCAGCACACGGATGGCGTGGAATCTCCTGCTTCCCACCATCGTTATTTTGATCATAGTGGCGGCGCGTCCGCTTGAAGAAACATTTATTACCAGCTTGACAGATAACCGCTTCGGCAGCAGTGATCCGGTGAGCTTTATTGGGCTGGACAACTATATTCAATTATTGAGCTTCCGAATTGATACTGTTTCCTGCCGCCGCGCCGATGATGGCACATGCACGCTTGATGCGAATGGGGCTGCGCGTTGGGAATTGATCGATCGTGATCTGATGCAAGCGGGGTACCGCCCCCTTGCGAATATTCCGATCAGCGCAGATCAAGCGATCACAATCAGCGGGACGGATGGCGATTTTCTGCAAAGTATCGGCAACACGCTTTACTTTACTATCTCGTCGGTGTCGCTGGAACTCCTGTTCGGGCTGTTCATCGCCCTCGTCGTCAACTCGAAGTTTAAAGGGCGCGGTTTGATGCGCGCCGTGATGCTCGTGCCTTGGGCGATTCCCACCGTGGTTTCGGCGCGTTTGTGGGAACTCATGCTGCGCGATAATCAATCGGGCATTATCAACAAGGTGCTGCTCGATCTGGGTGTGATCGGCGCATCGCAATCATGGCTCACGAACCCCAACTTGCAGCTTAATTCGCTGATCATGGTGGACGTGTGGAAAACGACGCCGTTTATGGCGCTGCTGCTTCTGGCAGGGTTGCAGTTGATCCCGTCTGACCTGTACGAAGCCGCCGCTGTTGACGGCGCGAACCGCTGGCGTCAGTTCACATCGATTACGCTGCCGCTGCTGCGTCCGGTCATCGGCATCGCGCTGATTTTCCGCACGCTCGATGCGCTGCGTGTGTTTGACGTGTTCAATGTGCTGCTACAACGTCAAAAACTTTCGATGGCGACTTACAACTATGAAGTACTGATACAGGAACAGCAGGGCGGATATGCGTCGGCTGTCTCGGTTATCATCTTCATCTTGATCTCGATTTTTACCATCCTGTATATGCGTTCAGTCAGGATCGAAGACCAATGACCCCCCAAAAGATAACCATCGGCAGGATTCTGGAACGCGTAGGTTTTTACTTCATCATCGCGGCGATCATCATTTTTACCCTGTTCCCGTTCTATTGGGCGCTGAACTCGTCGTTCAAGAGCGAGCAGGAATTGTTTGAACCCGCGACGTATCTGCCGCGCAACTTCACGACGATCAGCTATGAAGGTGTGTTCAGCAACGGGAACTTCATGCGCGCGTTGTTTAACTCGGCGTGGGTTTCTGGTGCGACGGTGCTGCTTTCGCTGGTAGTCGGCGCATTCGCCGCGTATGCGCTCGGTCGGCTTCAGTTCCGGGGACGGCGTGGGATGATGTATGTCGTCTTGGCGATGACCATGTTCCCGCAGATTTCGATTTTGTCGGGCTTGTTCACCGTCGTGCGCGATGTCGGCGTATACGGTTCGCCGCTTTCGTTGATCCTTACGTATCCGATCTTCACACTGCCGTTTACCGTGTGGGTGCTGACCTCGTTCTTTAAGGGGCTGCCCGATGAGATCGAACAAGCGGCGCTGGTGGATGGCGCGACCAACTTCCAGACGTTTTACATGATTATGCTGCCGCTAACCGCTCCCGCGTTGGTGACAACCGGATTGTTGGCGTTTATTGCGGCATGGAATGAATACCTGTACGCCCTCACATTTACGCTGACAACACCGACTTCACAAACGGTTCCGGTCGCAATCGCGCAGTTTAACGGAACAGTCATGCGTCAAGAACCGATTGCCGAAGTGATGGCGGCGGCGATGGTGGTGACGCTTCCCTTGATCGTGTTGGTGGTCATCTTCCAGAAACGCATCGTGGAGGGCTTGACGGCGGGCGCGGTGAAGGGGTAAGAAGAACAGGTAAAAGTTAAAAACGAAAAGGTAAAAGTCGAAAGTGGAATCCTTGTGATTTACTTTCGACTTTTCACTTTTAACTTTCGCCTCATTTCTGAGCGGGGAGAACACTCACATATGAACTGGCAAACCAACGCGATCTTTTACGAGCTGTATTTGCGCGCCTTCCAGGATGGCAACGGCGACGGTCATGGCGACTTTATTGGTTTACGCCGCCGCCTCGATTATCTCCAGTGGCTTGGCGTCGATGTGATCTGGCTGCTGCCGATCAATACATCGCCGCTCAAGGATGACGGTTACGACGTTTCCAGCTATTACGGTATTCATCGTGATTACGGGTTGCTGGAAGATTTCATGATCACCGTCGAGGAAATTCACCGGCGGGGCATGCGCGTCGTCACCGACATGGTGATGAATCACACGAGCGATCAGCATCCGTGGTTTCAGGAATCCCGCCGCGCAAAGGACTCACCGATGCGTGACTGGTATGTGTGGAGCGCATCGCCGGATAAATACGCCGATGCGCGCATCATCTTCCTGGATACCGAGCGCTCGAATTGGGCGTACAGCGCGCAAACCGGCGAGTATTACTGGCATCGCTTCTTCAGCGAACAGCCGGACTTGAATTATGATAATCCGCGTGTGCGCGAAGAAATGGTGCGCGCCGTCCGTTTCTGGTTGGATCTGGGCGTGGATGGTTTTCGGCTCGATGCCGTGCCGTATTTGTTCGAGCGCGAAGGCACGAACTGCGAAAATCTGCCGGAAACGCACGATCTTTTGCGCCAGATTCGCCGCTTGGTCGATGAAGAATTTCCCGGTCGCCTGCTGCTTGCCGAGGCGAACCAGTGGCCCCGCGATCTGCTCCCATATTTTGGGAACGGCGACGAACTGCAAATGTGTTTTCACTTCCCGATGATGCCGCGTCTGTATATGGCGCTGGCACGCGGCGATAAAACGCCAATCGTGCAGGTGATGAACGATACGCCGCCGATTCCGCCCGGATGCCAATGGGCGACCTTCCTCCGCAATCATGATGAACTCACGCTGGAGATGGTGACACCGGAAGAACGCGAGTTTATGTGGAACTTTTATGCGCCAGAATACGGACAGCGCTTGAATTTGGGGATTCGCCGCCGTCTCGCGCCGCTGCTCAATAATGACCGCCGCAAGATCGAATTGATGCACTCGCTGTTGTATACGCTCCCCGGCGCGCCTGTCATGTACTACGGCGATGAGATCGGCATGGGGGATAATGTCGCGCTGCCGGATCGCAACGGGGTTCGGACGCCGATGCAGTGGGCAAATGAGCCGCACGCCGGATTCACAACCGGACAATCAGCGTACAGCCGCGTGATCGATGATCCGGTTTACGGTTTCCAGAATGTGAATGTTGAAGCGCAGATGGCGGACGAAGGATCACTGCTCAATCTGGTGCGTTCGATGATCCATGCCCGTAAAGGAATGCCGATGATGGCGACGGGATCGTTGGAATGGCACGAGACAGGGTCAATCGAAACGCTCGCTTATTGGCGCAGCGGTGAAGCGACCGAAAAAGCGCCTACCGGACGCCTACTTGCGCTCCACAACTTGAGCGACAGCGCGCAAACCGTCTCGCTGCCGGGCGGCAAGTTCGCGGATGCGCTGCGGATGGAACAGGGTGTTTCGTTCGCGTCGGGCGATGTCACGCTCGATCCGTATGGGTATCGCTGGTTGGTAGAACTCTGAGTTAAAAGCAAAGCGCGAAGGGCAGACGGGTTGATGCCCTTCCCTTTTCACTTTTAACTTTCTTTCTGCGTTATACTCCGCGCTGTTCGCCGCCTCGTGTGGAGTGTGGAGTCATGGTTAACTTTCGCCGCCTGATCACTTCCGCCGCTGTGCTGATCACGCTGCTCGTTGTCAGCACAACCGCCGCTCAAAACCCCTTTGATATTCAAGTTTTTATTGATACGGACACGCTTACGCTTTATGTGCCTAGCGCCGGAAATGTTTCGCTGGATGGCTTCGGCTATCAAGTGTTGATCGACGGCGAAACAAGCATGTATCGGCTTTCGCAGTATCCCGCGTTCGGTGTTCCGCTCGGTTCGCTGCGGACGCCGATCTGCTTTCAACTGCGGCGGAGCACCAGCACAACCCCGCTCCCGAATGCTTGCCCGCGCAATGCAACCCTGACTCAAGAACTTTCCGCCGCTGATATATTCTGGTACGACATGGTAGCCCGCGTGCCGCGTGTGATTGTGTTGGTGCAGGGCAGTGAAGTCCTCGGTTACTGCGGATCGGGACTCAATGTGTGCGAGGCGTTGTTCATTCCGCCGACGTTCACGCCGACGCTGCCCGCGACCGATACACCCACCTTCACACCGACGCTGAACGCTACGAATACACCAACCCTTACGCCTACGCGTCGGGCAACCCGCACGCGCACGCCCACACGAACCCCCTCACGCACACCCACCCCAACCCCGACGCGCACACCGAGAGTCAATGCGCCTGCCGGGTGGGTGATCGAAACGCCATTCAACGAAGTATTCACCTATTATCGACCGGGGGATTGGTTCACGGCGGATCGTTCGCCGTCCACATTCGGTGTGATCCTGATGGCGAACTCGCAAGTACTGCTAGATGCGATGACGCAGACAAATGCCCATTATGTCAGCGGTGATTTGTCGATTATCGTGTCCGGCGGTGCGGCAGATAGTTATATGACCTCCGTCAGTCAAGGCGGCGTGGAGTCGATTCTTGAGTACATCATCACCAGCACAGAAAACGCCGGAATCGAAATCTTCGATTCGGGTATGACCGAAATTGACGGGATGACGGCGGGCTACATGATCATCCGACGCGACGACGCCGAATCTGCTGCGCTCGTCGTGGAAGTCGCGCCGGAATTCCATGTTATCCTCAGCGGATCGTCGTCCCCCGGTGAAATCGAAGATGCGACCCAGCTTATGTGGCAGATCGCCCGCACTGTGAGGGTTAACTGATGCGCCGACTCATTCCCTTTACGCTTCTGCTGATCGCGCTGGTTACAGTTGTTAGCGCCGCCGCTGCACAAGAACCGTTTGACGTGCATGTGTATGTTGACCGGGAAACACTGACGCTGCATGTCCCATCGAGCGGGATTATTTCGCTGGAGGGAATCAGTTTTCAAGTGCTGATGAACGACAACCAACGCACATTTGAATTGGCGGATTATCCCGCGTTCGGACTGCCGTTTGATCAACTGCCGACGCCGATCTGTTTCCGCATTCGCTTGAGCGGCAGTCGCATCCCGCTTCCGCAGGCGTGCAGCGGCGCGCTCACGCTCACTCAAGATTTGGCGGCGGCGGATGTGTTCTGGTACGACGCGGTTGCCGAGACTTCGCGCGTGATCATGGTCATGCAAAACGGTGTACCGTTCACAATTTGCCCGTCCGGGGCGAGTGAATGCACGGGGACGATCACGCCGTTGGAGGCGACGAGTACGCCGACATTAGCGCCCACCCTTACACCCGTCCCCATGCTGCCGCCTTTCGATTATATTGGTGAGGCTTGGCAGCCTTACACACTATCGGAGTCCGGCGCAGAAGTGTCATTGTACCTTCCATCCGGTTGGGTATATGACGAAGCGCAGTTGGATGACGGTACACATTATCTCTACACTGCAAACCGCCAGCATCGGCTCGATTCGATGTTGAACAACTCAAACGAGCCTCGTGAAAGCGGAGAACTGTCAGCCCATATTTCCCTTCGCAGCGGTGTCTCGCTTGCCGTCGATGGGTCACTGAATAACGTTGAGGCGATTCTAGATTGGCTGCTCATCAATGCACAGCAGTTCGGCAGTGTCGTCCGCACATCCCGCAGCTATGACATCAACGGAAAACCAGCGATTTCGTTAAGTGGTGAGGCTTTTGATTTCGATTTTTACCAGCTTGTCGTTCAAATCGAACCCGGTTGGTTTCTGATGTTTACCGGCTCAACAGTGCCGGGTGAACTTGATGACCTTATTCCATTCGTTGATCAGATTGCTGACTCAGCACAGCCTACACCAGACTCAGCGCCTCCAACCGCAACCGTGAATCTCAACCCCGGCTTAAGTTTGCGCATGCGTGTTGAGCCTAGTGAAGACTCTTCTACTCTGGCATTACTGCCTACCAGTACGGGTGTTGAAATCATTGCCATATCGGTTGATGGCGCGTGGTATCGGGTACGATTTGAAGGACTTGAAGGCTGGATCGCGGCTCAATACACAAGTGTTTCAGGCGATGTGAGCATGCTCCCCCACGAGTAGCGCCTTTGCGTTAACGCATTTAGAGGACAGGGCATGCCCTGTCCCTACGGTTCAATTCTTTTCTTTAACCAAACCGCCGATTTGTGCGCGCCCGCTCATTGAGCAGTTCGCGCACCCGGTCGAGGTCGTCCGCCGTGATCACATCCATATAGACATTCGGGTACGCGGTGCGGATCGACTGCGTGATCAAATCGACTGTATCTGGCGGGGCGATCACCGTCGCGCCGAGGCTCTGCGTATTCGGAATATAGTTGATGATCTCCGTCACAGAGGTGACGACGGGACGGAATAGATTCCAATAGGCTTGCGCCGTATCCAAGAACCACTCCGAGCTTAAACCGGGTCCCAAAATCAACATATGATGATCGGCGGGTCCGTGAATCGGTCCCGGTCCGGTTGGTACAGGGGTTGGCGTATCGGGGATGCGTCCGCCAAGCACTTCGATCGCGGGTACGGATTTGAGGATCGGCTCGTACTGCGCGAGCAAATCCATCGCCCGCGCCGTCGTCGGCACGTAATAATCATCCTCTTTCCACAGCGTCACGCCGAAGAACCACGCCGGGGCGCTGGTGGCGATCCAATCGAACATGGCGACGGTTGCTTCTGCTTGACTATCGGCGTTGTAAGGCGGGTAACGGGTGTCCTGTTGAAAACTGCCGCCGCGAAACGGGAATATACCGCCTTCGGTGCCGACAACCGGCACATTTGCTGCGCCCCAGATCGCGTTGCACCGCTCG
>CALBRY010000191.1 GCA_937927665.1 uncultured Chloroflexota bacterium | reverse complement strand
CGTCGGTGCCTGGTTAGGGGTCAACAGCTTCTACTGGGCGATGCTTGCGCTGGCACTCGGCGTGGTGTGGATCACCGAAGCGCTGAACACCGCTATCGAAGCCTCAATCGATTTGGGTACGACAGAAATTCACCCGATGGCGAAGGTTGGCAAAGATGTCGCATCCGCCGCTTCACTCATCTCGAGCATTGTATTCGCGCTCGTCGTGCTGCTGATTCTTTTGCCTCGTATTCTTGACAGAATAAATGCCGGGTAATCCTGATGGATGAGCAAACGCCGCTGGGCGGAACACCGTATGACGACATCGATCCCCCGTCCGATGGCAGTTATGCTGAGGATGACGGGTCAGAAGTATTTCAAGAACCGCGAGAACCGCTCGATCTCGAAGCAACTCCCCCGACGGGTGTAACGCCCATCAGCGGAACAAGCGCTGTGGATCACCTGAGCGATCTCGATTTCACACCACCGCCCGCCGATTCCGAAGCGGACAACCCCAACCGGGGACGCGCCCGTGAGCGTATCGCTCGCCGCAAGCAGGGACGCGGCAGCGGATCGTCTTATCCGTCCCCCGTGCGGAATACGCCCCCTCGTGAACGCACTGTCCGCGATCCCGCATCGATCGTCACACGCGGTATCTCTTCGGCGCGCAGTGCCGCAAAGGTCGCGCGCAGTTCGTCGCGCCGCGAAAGCACCTCCTCCGATGTCGCTTTCAAGCTGCCATTCAACCGTTCCACCCTGCTGATCGGCGGCGGCGCGGCATTTGTAGCACTCATCGTCATTCTGCTTGGCATCTGGCGCAACCGTCCGATCGAAGCGATGCCCAATGCCCTCTGGATCGGCACCGAATGGACATACGAGGAACGTAACACACAAGAGATATTCGCGCTCACTGAACGCCTGAAGCGCCACAAGATCGGCGTGGTCTATGCATGGGTAAGCTGGCTTCAAGTCGATCTCACATGGCGCGGTGAGCAGAGTTTCCCCAACATCCAAAACTTCGTGTCGTTGTTCAGAGAGCAGTACCCCGAAGCCGTGCTTTACGCGTGGATCAGCCTGCCAAACGATACGGCAGGCGTGCCATACCGGATCGATAATCCGCTGGTGCAGGATGCCGTCGCCGTATTCAGTCAGCGCGCTGTCGAGGAGTTTGGTTTCGATGGCGTGATGCTGAACATCGAACAGGTGTGGAATAACGACCAGAATTATCTGGCAACCCTCCGCGCTGTTCGACAAGCAATTGGCAGCGAATCCTTACTCGCGGTGGCAGTCCCGCCCGATTGGAGTCCGATCGGCGCAGGGATTCCCGTCCCGCCGCTGATCGTGCCGGGGACAGTGTGGGAAGGCGATTACAAGCGAAGCGTCGCCCTGCTGGTCGATCAAATCATGGTAATGGCGTACAACAGCGGCTTATCCGTCCCCGGTGATTACACACTGTGGACAGCGTATCAAGTTCAAACATTCGCGGAAGCGATCGCGGAATTGGGCGCAGGCGCGCTCGGTACGGAGATCATGATCGGCATTCCAACATATGGCGCTGAACCCCCCGGGCATGATCCGGTGGTCGAAAACGTGATCACCGCCGTCGAGGGTGTCAAGTTGGCAGTCGAACAATCGGAAGATGCAGCGGATTTTGTACGCGGCATCGCGCTTTATGCCGGATGGGAGACAGACGATCAGGAGTGGACGGACTTCATGAATAGTTGGGTGCGCTCCCAGTAAGCACCGCAGACAACGCAGAGTAACTTAGTTGATACTCTGCGTCGTCTGGGTTCGAATACCGCTTAAGCGAACAGATAAATCAGCACACTTGCGCCTGTGATCGAGCCAAGAATCAAGCCGAGTAAAAGGCGTGCCGCAAAAATCCCCGCGATATTCAACGCCCCGATCAACCGCCGCTTCCGGCGTTCTTTCTGATCGGTCATGATTTCACCCTCAAAATGACGCACCGCATCATAGAGTAGGAAACCCGCAAGCCCGCTCAACCCTACCGCCGTGAGGATAGCGAGAAGGCTGTAATGCCATACGGGCAGTAGATTGAGCAAATTGAACACAAAGCCAATCACCGTAAACAGCAGATTGATCGGCAGCCACACAATCGCCACACTGTACAGATGTTTTAGGAACGGTGGTTTCACCTTTAGGATCGTTCGCATCCCGATCCACCCGATCCCCGCCCCCGCGGCAAGCGTTCCAACGTAGAACGGAATACCGAGCAGCAGCATCACCAACCCACTGGCAAAGTTCACCACGCGCCCTGTTGCGGCGAATTCTGCCGTAATGCGTCCATCAATCAACCACAGCGTGATCGCCAGCAGCACGATCTGAAATCCCGCCACAAACACGGAATACACCCAGAATCGCCACCAGCTCGCGCGCTCGATCTCATTGTGAAACGCATCTGCGCGGCGCGAGAGAATACGCACGCTTCCGCGCAGCAGGGTAAATCCGCCCTGCCCGAAGCTCTTGAGGCTGACACGCGCAGGCGCACCGGGGATATCGAGCGGAAGGGTGAAACCCGTATGCTCCGGTGCAGCGCCGAGCAGTGACCCGGCATCCCCCGCCAGTGGACGAATCGTTTTGTAAATCACTTTCGGTTCGGCGGAAGCCGCCTTGTTCTTGTCAAAGGCGCTGAACAAGTCTTCGCTTTCAGGCTCATCAGCCTGAGTCGGTACGGCGCGCTTGGCTGAACTGCGGCGAATGGGCACAAACTCCTCTGGATCAGGAATGTCGTCGAAAGTCTCGCTCGCTTTTGGAGTCTCCCAATGACTGACCGATTCCTGAGGCGCGCTCCACGACATCGTGACGGGCTTAGGCTCATCAGAATAGGATGGCACGGGCGGTGGCTCATCAGAATAAGATGGCACGGGCGGTGGCGAATCCGGTGTAAGCGGAGGCGGCGCAGCGGGAGCAGGTTGTGCTTGCTCTTTGGCGATCAGCTTTTCCATGATCTCCCACGCCTTCGTATTGTTCGGGTTA
>CALBRY010000190.1 GCA_937927665.1 uncultured Chloroflexota bacterium | reverse complement strand
GGCGAGGATCAGGTGCGCGCCATGTTGGAGCGCGATCCGTGCGCGATGACGGCTTAGGAGAGTGAATCCCATGAGCGGACACATCACCCGAATCACCCCGACTCACCGATCAAGCGGAGTCTTGCAGCGGAATACATGCGCGTGCGGCAAGCCGATCAACGAAGAAGGCGGCGAATGTGACGACTGCCGCAAGAAGCGCGAAGCGGCGCAGAGCAGCATCCTTCAGCGGAGCGCGCTCAACGGATCGGGAATTGATACCCCGCCGCCGAGCGTCCACGAAACGCTGCGAACCTCCGGTCAAGCGCTCGATGGCGAAACACGCGGCGTAATGGAATCGCGTTTCGGGCATGATTTCAGCGGTGTGCGCGTCCATGCCGATAATCAAGCGGCGCGATCGGCGCATGACGTTGCGGCGCACGCCTACACCGTCGGTCAAGATGTCGTGTTCGGCGCAGGGGAATATCGCCCGCATACGCCCGATGGACAGCGGTTGATCGCGCACGAACTGGCGCATGTCGTCCAGCAGGCAGGGTCAGCGCCGGGGGGCGCGCTGCGGATCGAACAGACGAACAGCCCCGCCGAAGCAGAAGCCGAACAAATGGCAGTTGGCGTTTCCCGGAAGCCGACGCGCTTGGGCAGGACAGGATTATTCAGAAACCCGACCGGCGGATGTATCGCGCTGTTGAACCGCCCCGGTTCGAGCAATATCGCGCTTGGGCGTGCCGTTGAAGCCGCCATCAAGGCAGATTTTACGGCACGTGTCGGCGCACTGACGAGCGGTGTCATCATCGAAAGTGGATCGGCGGGACCGCTGCGCACGGAACGCCCCGGACGCGATGACGTAATCGATCCGCAGATATTCAGCGAACTAACCGAAAGCACGTCAGGCACGGGCAAGCCGGATCTCGCCTTCAAACGAGGGCGACAAATGGAACTCGCGGAGGTGAAACCGGGAAATTGGTTCGGCTTCACATTCGCAGAAGGTCAATTGGCGCGCTACCTGCTTCAAGGAAACGATGATCACAACGCCGAACTGCGTAAAACTCTGGGGATTTCAGCCTTTGTGCCCATGACGAGCCGCCGCTATCGCCCGCCCCGTATGATGTTGGTGATGGGTCAGCAGGTCAATGTGATGTGGTGCGGTCCCGGCGTGATCGTCTACAAGGTCAAAGAGACGAGCCGCAAAAAACGCCGCCAACAGCGCAAAACCCAGAAGAAGAATCAAAAGAATCTGCGCCGCCAAATCAAAAAGACGGGCGGACGTGTTGGAAAAGGCGCAAAAGGTGCGGCTCGAAAAGGCGTGTCACGCGCCGCCGGGCGCGCACTCGCGTATGCCGAACTCGCGGCGGCGGTCATTCTGCTGACGACGGGACGGGCGGAGGCGAGCATTGGCGGAAACGGCAGCAGCGCGCTAGAAGCGCTCTTTGAAAGCATGGCGCAAAATGGCGCACCGCTTACACCAGAAATGAAAAAACTGATCGCCGAAGATAAGGAGCTTCAACAGCTTCTCGCGGATGCGGCGGAAAGCGGCGACGTGAGCCAAACGCAGCAGGCGATCAACGACCGCATTTTGAAGATGATCAGCGAAAACCCGGACGAATTTAGCGAGGAAGATCTAAAAACGCTGCTCGAATCGATGCAAACGAACGCGAGCGCCTCATCTGCCGCCCCGGAAACCGTTGAACAGCTCCGCGCCGCGATTGATGCGGCAAAAGCGGGCAAACCTGCCGCCGGAGAATCGCCCTCCACCGGAACACCGGGCGCCGCCGGAGAGCCTCCTCCCACCGGAACACCGGGCGCGGGCGGCGGCACACAAACGCCCGAACAAGGCAAAAGCGGCGAGGATGCGGGTGTACCGGGTGGCACAGCCGAGCCAGAGGTGCAGCGTCCGCGCGCGGTGCTTTCGCCCGAAACGCGCAAACAGATCGCCGCGATGCCCGCTGAACAACGGCGCTTCTTCGATGAATGGGCGAGCGGCATGAGTACCGGAGCGACGATCACCGATGCCGCTGTGCAGCGCTTTATGGAACTCGTACCGCAAGATTTGACGGAAGAAGAAACGAATAAGCTGATTTCCATGCTGCGCCCGTCCGAAGGCAAAACGATCGAAGAAGTGCTCGCACAGCTTGAACGCGCTGTCGCGTCGGTGCGTTCGGGCAAAACGCCAACCGGAGAAGAAAATTCAAAAGAAGCCGAAGTAGAAGGTGAAACGCCGAAAGAGAAACCGCAAGGCGAAAAAGGCGGCACTGAAAAAGAAGGAGTCAAACGCGACGAGTACGCGCAGGCAGTCATCAAAGCGATACAGGATTACAAAGGATGGGCGCTGATTGGTTCAGATGAAATGCGGTTTGTCATGACCGAAGAAGGACGCGGGTTCAACACGGTGCGCCTGAACGATGATCCCGTAAATATCGTGATCTACGGCTTGCAGCCAATCGACGGCGGCGGAACGCGCAAAGTCGCGGCGTTCTCACAATGCATCGTGACCGCACGAACGGCTAGCCATGTCACGATTCAATTGGTAGCCGGGGCGGTGTTCTTGGATGTACAGGGCGGCGATGTGGGCACGGTCAAAAAAGGTCACGTTTTTAAGCAGAGCCAGATTATCAACCGTTGAGTGTGAATGCGAGCCGAAAGGAATCCCGTGATGACCGTTTCCCCCCGCATTCTCAAGTGTGGGATCGTCTTAATCGATCCGGCGTCCCAATCAGGACAACCGATGCGCGTGCTGTCGCTCCAGTACAACCCGGAACGGCTGACACGATCACTTCAGCCGCAGGGTGTCGGCGATGGCGCGGATCGATCCGAGGCGCTGCGTTTGAAAGGTCCGCCCGTCGAAACGATCAAGATCGATGCGGAGTACGACGCCACCGATCAACTCGGACAGCCGCAACCGGACGCGTTGACGCTCACCAGTGGACTGCTTGCGCCGCTTTCGGCGCTGGAAACGCTCCTCTACCCGTCCACGACGACGCTGGAGAACAATCACGCCGACGCGGCGCGCGGCATGTTCGAAATCGCTCCCGCCGAAACCCCGCTGACATTGTTCGTGTGGGGCGCGCAGCGCGTCGTCCCCGTGCGGATCACCGATTACAGCGTCACTGAAGAAGAATTCGACATCAACCTCAACCCGATCCGCGCCAAAGTGAGCTTGGGACTGCGCGTGTTAAGCGTGACTGATCTCGGCTTCGATCATCGCGGGGGACGGATTTATATGGTGTATCAAGCGGCGAAAGAACTGCTTTCGCAGTCTGCCGCCAGTGGAACGCTCGGCACGTTAGGATTAACAGGGATCACGCCATGACGAATCGCTTTCCACCGGGAAGCCGCTACGCAGCGGTTGAAACGACGACGCTCACCACGCTGGACGGACGCACGATCGTATATCTAAAGCGGCGCTTTTTGCCATCGCCGGATCGATTCGCAGTGCTCTATGAGCATACGGTACGCGAGGGCGAACGCATGGATCACATCGCTTTTCAACATCTGGGCGATCCCGAAGCATTCTGGCGCATCTGTGACGCGAATGCCGCCATGCACCCGGATGATCTCGCCACACCGGAGCGCGTGATCCGGATCACCATGCCCGAAGGAATCCCCGGGGGGCGCTGATGGTCAAAGGCATGCACCTCACGCTGATGATCGGACCGATGATCCCCTCCGCCGCGCCCCGCGAAGTGATGGACGCGCTGACGGATGTCGAAGTGCAAACAGGTGCGACTTCACAGAGCGGCTTTCAGTTGAAGTTCACGCTCGGCAAGCGCTCCAAGCTGCACGAGTATTTTCTCGTCTCTCCCACGGCGATCATTCCGGTGATGCGCGTCGTGATCGTCGTCACGCTCAACGCATCGCCGCATGTGCTGATCGACGGTGTGATCACCAATGTGCAGATGATCCCCGGCAGCGGCGGATCGCCCGCCAGTTTATCCGTCACCGGAAAAGATTTGACGCACGTCATGGATTTGACCGATCTCACCGGCTTGATCCCGTATCCGGCAATGCCCGTCGAAGCGCGTATCGGGCTGATCTTGATCAAATATGCGCTGTTCGGCGTGATCCCGAAGATCATCCCCAGCGTGTTGATCGATATTCCAAACCCACTGAACGAAATCCCGACGCATCAGGGCACAGACTTGGAATATGTGCAGCAGAAAGCGCAAGAAGTCGGCTACGTGTTTTATCACGATCCGGGTCCTATGCCGGGGCAGAGCTTCGCGTATTGGGGACCGGAGATCAAAATCGGTTTGCCGCAGCCCGCGTTGAGCATCGACATGGACGGCGATACCAACGTCGAAAGCCTGAGCTTTTCGTTTGATAACACGCAAAACAAACTGCCGATCATCGTCGTGCAAAATCAAGAAACCCGCCTCACGCTTGTGCTGCCCGTGCCGCCGATTACCCCGCTGAACCCGCCGCTCGGTGCGCTCCAGCCGATCCCCGTCGGTACAAACGTGATCCGCGAAGGCGCGACGCACGGGGTAGCGCGGGCGATCGTCTTGGGGTTGGCGAAAGCCGCACAAACCGCCGACGCGGTGACGGGAAACGGTTCGCTTGATGTGCTGCGCTACGGGCATATCCTCAAACCGCGTGGACTGGTTGGCGTGCGCGGCGCGGGCGAAGCATTCGACGGGCTGTACTACGTCGATCAAGTGACGCACAGCATCAAACGTGGGGAATACAAACAAAGTTTTCAACTGCGCCGCAATGGTCTTGTTTCGACAGTACCGGGAGTTCCGCTATGAGCGACAAATTTTACGGGAAACATCGTGGCAAGGTGCTAATCAATATTGATCCGCTGCAAATGGGGCGGCTGATGGTCGAAGTGCCGAGCGTCGCCCCTTTCATCCCCGGCAGTTGGGCGATGCCCTGCCTCCCGATCGCGGGGACGCAAATGGGATCGTACATGATCCCGCCCATCAATGCGGGCGTATGGGTCGAATTTGAAAACGGTGACCCCGATAAGCCGATCTGGACGGGATGTTTTTGGGGATCGGCGCTGGAAGTGCCGCCGCTTGCGCTGGCAGGCAATCCCGCGAGCCCCAGCATCGTTCTGCAAACAACCGGGCAAAACACGCTCGTGATCAGCGATCTACCCGGTCCGGCAGGCGGGATCATGCTCAAGAGTTTGACCGGCGCAATGATCCTGATCAACGACTTGGGAATCACGATCACCAACGGCAAGGGCGCGATCATCACCATGAACGCCGGTCCGATGGTCGATATCAATATGGGCGCGCTCAGTATCACCTAGTGGAGGCGAATCCGATGCCCGGTTTTCTGCTGCATCAAGGCGCGGTGGTGATGTGTTCACACGGGGGACAGGCACAGCCGACCGCCGTTAATCCGAGGGTCAAAGTCTCCGGCATGCCGATCCCGATCTCAACCGCACCGTATCAGGTGATCGGGTGCGCGTTTCCGCCGCCAGCCGCCGGGAATGGTCCATGCGTCAGCGCCATGTGGGTGACAACGGCACTGCGCGTAAAAGCAAATGGGATGCCCGTCTTGCTGCTCGATAGTCAAGCGATGTGCGCGCCAACCGGCACACCGGTGATCATCACGACGACGCAGCCGAGGGTCAAAGGGATGTGAGTGAGTGCCGGAAAGGAACGGCTTATGCAGATCAATTACCCGTTTCATTTTGATGGTCGCGGGCGAACAGCCCTCACGACACAGGAGCAGCACATCAACCATATGATCGAACAGGTGCTGCTGACCAACCCCGGCGAACGGGTCAATCGCCCCGATTTTGGCAGCGGCGCGCTTCAGTTGGTGTTCGCGCCCAACAGTCCCGAACTCGCGGCGGCGCTTCAATTTACGCTCAATGCCGCGCTTCAACAATATCTTGGTGATGTGATCGAGGTGCAGGCGCTCAATGTCAGCGCATTAGACGAGAAATTTACCATCGAAATCGTATACATCATCCGGCGGACAGGTCAAAGCGGCAGCGCCGAGATCACAAGGACGGTGAGCGCATGACTGATCCGTGTGAAAATCCGCAGCCGCGCCGCGATCAGCTTTACGCGCACAATCAACGCACAAAAGCGCCTGATCAACGCCTGAACGGAATCGACGAAATCGAAGTCGATGGGCAAACACTCACGCTGTATTTTATGGATCACGCCCCCGACGGGTTGACGGCGAAAAATATCCGCATTGATGGCGGTTTGCGTGTGACACGTCTGCGCGTAACCGGAATCGATGTCTGCGACGTGACCGACCCGACGATCGATGACTGTGTGCGTATTTTTCTCGATCGCGTCGGGGATGCCTCCACCTATACGCTGACTCTCATCGAAGCGCGCGGGAGCAAATTTCGGCTCGATCAGTTTGATCCGCGTGCGCTGTCAATTCCGTTCACGTTTACAGCAGACTGCCCGACCGAAATCGACTGCGCGGCGGAAACACCCTGCCCGCCGGAAGTCTACGACGAGCCGAGCCTTGATTATCTAGCGAAGGATTACGCCTCGTTCCGCCAGTTGATACTGGATCGTTTGGCGTTGATCATGCCGGGATGGACGGAACGGCATATCCCCGATATTGGCGTGGCGCTGGTCGAATTGTTCGCCTACACAGGCGATTACCTCTCGTATTATCAAGATGCCGTCGCAACCGAAGCGTATCTTGATACAGCCCGCCGCCGAATTTCGGTGCGGCGGCATGCGCGGCTGGTTGATTACCGGATGCACGAAGGCTGCAATGCCCGCGCATGGCTGCATATCGCCGTTGAATCCGATATGACACTCGACTTTACGCCGACGGATAACAATTTACCCCTCCCGCCGATCATGTTCGTCACCGATTTGAGCGTTACACACGGATTGCCTACCGTCGTTCGCGCCTCAGAAATTGAGTCGAAAGCGATCCCCCGCAGCGCTTACGCCGTCTTTGAACCTGTCTACCCGCATCCGGTGCGCTTCTACGCCGATTTCAACACGATCCAGTTTTACACATGGGGCGAAACTGACTGCTGCTTACCTGCCGGTACGACTCAAGCATGGTTGGTGATCGATACGCACAACGCCGGAGAAGTGGATCAGGGTGAGCGCATAAAATCCGCCCGCGCCGCCGCTGACGCACTCATGGCGCAGGGTTTCCTGCTGTTCGAAGAAGTCATCGGGGCACAAACGGGCAATCCCGCCGATGCCGATCGATCACGGCGCGTCATCGTGCGCTTGACCAGCGTCGAACCGATTTTCGATCCGGTCTATGGGCGGGTTGTGCTGGCGATCACATGGCATGAAGCGGACGCGCTCCCGTTTGCGCTCTGCTTAACCAGCACGGTCGTGATCGACGGTGTCTGTGTCGATGTGACCGGAATCAGCACGGCGCGCGGCAATCTCATCCTCGTGGATCAGGGCGAAACGCGTATTGATCCGTGTACGCCGCCCGTCGCCAGCAAACCCGGCGATCCCGACTGCGCCTGTGATGACTGCGGCGAATCGCTGACCGATATTCCTCTACCGCTGCGGTTCACGCTGGCGGAGTCGCGCGTCGTATTTCGGGAAACCATCAAAGCGAATGCGCCCGCCTCGTTGATGCTCATTCAAGACCCGCGCAAAGCAAGCGCTCAAGTGCTGCTGAGCGCGGAATCGCTCGACGGAGTCAGCCTATGGACGCCGCAAGCCGATCTAATCGCCAGCGGGTCACAAGACCGCCATTTTGTGGTCGAAATCGACGACGATGGAATCGCTCACATTCGGTTTGGTGATGATACACAGGGGATGATGCCCCCGGTGGGAGCACGTTTCTGCCCGCTCTACCGGATCGATCGATCGGAAAGCGGCGGCATCGGTGCGGACACGATCACGCATCTCGTAATGCGCGATGGTTACACGGGCGGCATTCTGGCAGTACGCAATCCCCTATCCGCCGCCGGAAATATTCCCCCGGAACCGCTTGTAGAAGTCAAGCGGCGCGCACCCACCGCGCATAAATCCCAACGGATGCGGGCGATCACGCCGGACGATTACGCGCAGATCGTCATGGACGCATTCCCGCAAATCGAACGGGCGGCGGCGGCATTTCACTGGACAGGCACATGGTATGAAGTGCAGGTCGCCGTCGATCCGCGCGGCAGTACCGAAACCAACCCCGAACTTTTGGCACAAATCGAAGCATATTTACT
>CALBRY010000189.1 GCA_937927665.1 uncultured Chloroflexota bacterium | reverse complement strand
GGCATTTGTGACGAGTAATACACGGCGGCGCTGGTAGTTCCTAATAACCAGCCCGCGACGAGATTACCGGAGTGCAAAATCAAACGCCCTGCGCCGTTGATGACGAGAATTTGCATCCCCATTGAAAACATCTGCCGGAAGATGCTCCGGTCGGGGATACCCCAATGCGTTGCCATCCAATTAGGGTGTTTCTTGCGGAAGTGCAGCCAGCAGCGAATATCGTTAAACGCCTCACCAACGATATTCCCGACCATCATCCCGATCAGCCCGAAGCCGAGCGAAACAAGGAGCAGGGAAGCGATCAGGCGCGCTACGTTTGCGATCGCTAGGCTGATATTGGCGAATGCCATTTCTTGAACGGCAACGGTTGCCGATTTGTAGACATCGATCAGGGTACGGAAGAATGCCCATGCCGCGATCAGGAGGAGCGCGATACGCGCCTGTTCTTCAACACCGGGGGAGAGACTAAAGAATTGACCGATGTTGAAGGCGAGAAAAACAGCGGCAAGGCTGTAGAGTGTGTTGGTGATGGCGTGAAATGTTCGCCCGATCGTGATGACCGTACGAAAACGTTCCCCTTGATCTTCGTATCCATACGCTTTTGCCATAAACAAGCTGAGCGCTACGGAAAATCCCATATCGACCAGCGCCATGTACCCCATTGCCTGCGCCAAAATCGCATAAGCGCCGAGCGTTTCTTGTCCGGCAGTCCGCAGCAGCAGCGGAGCCATCACAATTTGCAGCCCGGATTGGACAACATATTGAATCAAGCTGGTGATCATGCCGTTAAAGGCACGCGAAGTTCGAGTACTCATCTTGGGGGATACTGCTCCGTACGATATTTTCGCTTTATTTCTGGGTGTAAACGCTGTGGTTACATAATTCAGCATACCAGCCTATCGGTTGTTTGTCTGTGCTGAAAAGTGTGAAAAGTGTTGGCATTTGAGGGGTACGAAGATAATCTGCACATCCATTACCCGGCAGCAGCGTCGAAAAATGGGGATCATGGGTGTGCGGATTTTGAGTAAAGCGCGTGTTTATGTCACGAACGGCGATTGAATCTTGGATTTCCCGCGTTTGCGTCCTTCAAGGATGCTAACGAGATAGTGATACCAGTAGTAGTGCCATTTCCACGGACGCAAAAAGTTTTCGCGCAGCAGTGGACCCGCCCGGAGTGACTGCCAGATCGCTTTGCGCCAGCTTCCTTTGCCTGTTTTGCCGTAGCGGAATTGGTACAAGAACCAGTTGCAAGTCTTGCTCCATTGAGGATGGAAATTGTTCTTCGGGATGCGGCACCCGCCAGCAGGTGATTGCAGGTGCGTTACCCAGATAAACGGGTCGAAGCAGAGTTTGTAACCAGCACGGACAAGCCGAGCGGCAAAATCACCTTCTTCCCAATAGGCACTGCCGATGAATAACTCATCGAAGCCACCGACTTTGATCGCTGCATCGCGGCGAACACTGTAATGACAGCCGATGTAATACTGATCCTCAACACGGTGATCGATGTCTCGGATCGGGTGTGTTCCCTCTTTCGGGTTAGATGGTGAAACCTCTAGGACACCCCGGTTTCTGTGGTAAACTTGCCCGCCTAAAGCATCAAGTTCAGGGTCATCAATATAGCTTCGACGATGGCATTTGATAAGATCTGAAGGAATGATGACATCATCATCCAGATAAAGGACGATCTCGCATTCGGTATTCGCCAAAATGAGGTTACGCGCCGCGCATAGATTGGGTGTTGGCGTTCTCACCCACTCGATGCAGTGTCCGGCGTGCCGCTGAGAGAGGTAGTTTTCGACTGCTGGGGTATGTTCCGGGGTTTGATCAACGACGATAACTTCATCGGGTGGGTATTGCTGTCTTAAAACCTGCTCGATGGTATCAACTAACACTTGCTCTCGTCGATAGGTAGGAATGCCCACAGCGATAGTCGGTAATTGATGGTGATTCAATATACCCACCTTTTTGCTGCGAAGTTTACTTTCTTCATTGTATCATAAAATACTCCGCGAATAGGGGCTGTAGTGCGTATTCTAATAGTGTGCGAACAAATCTATTCGGGTGCGGCGGGGGCGCAAGTCGCCCGTTCTGCCGCTCAAGTGCTGTGTGATGCGGGACATGAAATCGCGTTTCTGGCGCAAGATGAACTGCCTGAGGGTAAAAAACAGCTTGGCAAGGTGTACCTACTTCCGCACCCGCGTTATCCGGCGTATGTGTGGGGCGGCGGTCAGCTTGATGAAACCCGCCGCGCCGTGACCGAGTTCAAGCCGGAACTTGTCCATGTGATCCAGTTCGGCACGGTGAATGGCATTTCGTGGGCAGTGATCAACGCGCTGCAAGACGCGGGTATTCCGGTGGTATACGCGCCGGTGAACTATCTTACATTCTGCATGAACACGTATTTCTATCGCCCCGGTGCTGGCGATTGCCAATTGTGCTTAAATCATCAATACCGGCACGGCGTGATCCACCAATGCGGCGGGAAGCGCGGCAGTTATACGCAGTGGATGGCAATGCAGCTTCAGCGCAAAACCGTTCAGCGGCTCGATGCGGTGCTTTCGACATGCGAGGATGTTGATAACGCTTTTGCTGATTATGGTATCCCGCGTGACCGTTTGGTACGCACGTATCACGCGTTTGAGTGGGAACGTGTGCAGGGCGAACCGACGAGCGACAGCGGCACAATTTTGTTTTACGGGCAGGGACG
>CALBRY010000188.1 GCA_937927665.1 uncultured Chloroflexota bacterium | reverse complement strand
CCGTCTGCTTATCACCGTGATCGCAGTTTTTGCGGCGATCTCGATTTTCGTGCAGCTTCTCGGAGTCCTATACAGCTATCTGCCGCATTACGCCTATCTGGTTAACAATCACTTCACGGGCAATTTTTACGCTCCGGCGACTTCGCTTGAGCCTGCTGTATTCACCGATCTGTATTTGAGTCCGCTCGTTGGTCACATGGCACTGATGGCGGCGGGCTGGCAGATTGAACCCGTCGCTCTTGCGGAACAAGATGTAATTCATCTGCTGGCGGCGTTTAGCATAACTGCAATCGGATTCATCTTGCTTTCGCGGATCGGGAAAACGCGCTTGATCGGCTTCCTTGCGATAGTGACGATCCTTTTAACGCTCAATATCATCGGGGCGCGGCGCACGCAGTCACCCGATGTGCAGCGGATACTCGCATTAGGCGATCAGATTCCGCCGCCGATGACCGTTCTCGCCTATACGACAGCATACGGCGCTGGAATTCTTGATATTGAAGGGCAGCGCAGGGTGATCACGCTCAACGCGCCGCTGTCGGATAACCGCCAAAATCGCCGCCTGCTTAATTACGCACTCCGCCCTACTCATCCGACCAGCATCAGCTTGATCACTTGGAGCGCTGTCACAGATCCAGCAGGCTGGGTTGAGCGGCGTCTGTGGGAACGCACCGCCAGCCTTATCGAGCTTCAAGCATACTTCGAGAGCGAAACCGCATTCGATGGTCACCGGATCATCAACTTCAGCGTGTCCCCACACACTTTGATTCGGCAGCCGATAGAGGCGCAGTTCGGGTCAATCCGAATGCAGTTTTCCGCATTGTCAACGCCGTGTGCCATCTGTGCGCCGCCCGATTATCCGCGAATGCTCTATCTAGCGCTTTCGTGGGAAACAACCGCGATTATGAACGCCGACTACACATGGTTTATCCATCTTATCGACACAGACGGGAATATTCTCGATCAGATTGATCACGCACCTGTTGGCGGGTTAATACCCACCTCTCAATGGCAGATCGGAGAGTCGATCACGGATTGGCTCGCTTTCGACCAAAATCCGCAATCCTCCGCGCTGCGGATTGGCTGGATCAACCCGCAAACAGGCGAACCCCTGCTCACCCCGTCCGGTGAAGCATTTATCGTGATACCGCTCGATTCCTTGATTCAGCCGTGAGAATCAAAAAGGGCGAGGATTAGTCTCCTCGCCCTTTTTGATTCTAAGTCAGCTTGGTGTCCAGCTCAGGCAGCGCTTTCTTTACTTCAGCGTCGCTTGAATGGTCATCGGTACAGCCGAAAGCGCCTTCGACACGATGCATGTGTCTTTGGTGGCTTCGGCATGTTCCTTGAATGCGGCTTGGTCAATTCCTTCGACTTCGCCTTCCGTCACCAGATCGATCCGCGAAATGGCAAAGCCGCTTTCGCCTTTTTCAAGGTGAACATGTGCGGTCGTGTGAATGCGCTTGACGGTGAAGCCGCCGCGCCCCAAACGTGCGCCGAGCGCCATCGTGAAGCATCCGGCATGAGCCGCGCCGAGCAGTTCTTCCGGGTTCGTCATCGGTGCGTCTTCAAAGCGGCTCTTGAAGGTGAAAGGACCGTCAAACGCGCCGCTGCCAACCTTCATCGAACCGTTACCCTCGTTCAGGGTTCCTTCCCATGTCGCTTCGGCAATACGAGCAGGCATGTGAGTATGCTCCTTCAGCAGGTGAGTCTGATTGATGACATTAGTCTAGCAAAAAGACCGGAGGAATATCACCTTTGCACGATGGTTTCTCACCAACAGCTTAGTTCCACCAGCCCCACATTCCTACCCATTCGATATCCTGCTGCAATGCTGCGTCTTCTTCATCGAATTCCACCGAGAGCCACAGGAGTGCTTTCAACGCCGCCCGCCGCAGATCGTGATCCGCATCAGTCAGCGCAGAAAGGATATACGGCATCGCGTCTTCATCGATCACCCAAAGTGCTTCAGCCGCGGCATGCCACACGTGCGAATTATCATTGTTGAGCGCCCGCAGCAGCGCCGGAACAGAAGTCGGATCAGCAATTTGACCGAGTGCTTTCGCCGCCGCAAACCGCACATAATGGCTTGTATCGTGCAGCAGCGCTTCTTCCAAGCCTTCAAGTGCGCTGCCATCGCCTGCATCCCCGAGTGATTCGGCGGCTGCAAAGCGAACATAACTGTTCTCGTCGGCGGCGAGCGCTTCGAGCAGCGAACGTGTAACATCCGGGTGATCGATCGCGCCAAGTGCCCGCGCTGCTTCCCACCGGACAAAACTGTTATCATCGCCGAGCAGCGCATCACTGAGCGCGGCGACTGCCCCCGAATCGCCAATGCGTCCTAATGCCTGAGCCGCCGCGCGGCGTACATCCTTGCTTCGATCCATCAACCGTTCGATGAGCGATTGGGTGGCGGCATTATCACCGATCATTCCCAACAAGCGCACCGCGAACAACCGCACATGACGATCGCGCATACGAAGCGCTTCCAGCAAATCGGGCATGTTCATCGGGTCATTCAGTTCGTCAGTCAAGCGGTTAAGCTGCTGGAGGGCGCTTTGCTGTTTCTGTTTATCGTCGCTGCGGAGGTCCGCGAGGAGTTGGTGTATTTGAGACTTATCCGTCATGGCGATCTCCGTTTTCATACCCTAATTTTATCCGTTTCGGGTTGGGAGTTCAATTTGCAAAGATTCACCCTCCTCTAACCCTTTGACTAGTTGACTCCGCGCTGCTTCAGTTCTAATGTTTACTTTGCGGACAAAACATTGGTATACAAAAGATTGGTAGCCCATGATTTTAGACGACCAACAGCGTCGTACCATACAGATAAGGATGCTCATTGGTGCGCTGCACCGGGCAATTGTTCGCAACATGGAGGAGGTTCTCGCCGCCCACAATGTCCCCATCAGCCATCTGCAATTTGGGTTGATGATGTCACTTCGCCATCAAGCGCAGACGCTGAGTGAACTCAGCCGTATGTTTGGGCTTGACCCGTCTACACTCGTCCCAACTGTCGAGTCGCTCGTGAAAAAAGGCTTTGTCCAGCGCGGTGTTGATCCGATGGATCGCCGCCGCAGTCCGATCTCCGTCACAGCGGAAGGGACTCGTCTCATAGAGGAAATCACAGCGAAGTTGTCAGCGCCGCACGACGATATTTTGGCGACGTGCTTACAAGGAATAGGCGATGAGAATGCATCGCGACTCGCCGATCTGCTCAGTCAACTGCTCATAGCAATGCCGGATGGGGAATCCATCCTACATGGGCTGTCAGAACGCATTCAGCATCATCAAGAATGCACATCACGCGACATCGATTCTTACGACGACGCATCGCAACAATCCGACCCATAACCCGTATTACACAGTAAGTCAACATAGAGGGGGAAATATCTTGCAAGCAACCGCAGCAAGACCGTCTTTCGGTCGCCGTGGTGGCGCGCGTCCCGCAAGCAGCGGAGGACTCGGACGCGCCATACGGTATCTCGGCACACAGCGTCGTGCCGCAATCATCACCTATGCAGCGCTTACCGTCGCTAGTCTCGCGCAGCTCGCCGTCCCGCGCTTGATTCAGGAGATGATTAACGCCGTCCAATATGGGACAATCGCCAACAACATTCTCGGTTTGCCGCCGCTCGTCCGCGAATTCGCCGCCACCAATGCGGGTTACACCATCACCGAGCTGGAAAACTTTCAGATGAATGCTGAAGGCTGGCTGGTTAGCGCCACGTTGGTCATTCTGCTGTTAGCAGTCGCTCGAGCGATCTTCTCATTCGTTCAGGCGTTCATGAGCGAAAATATCTCGCAAGGAGTCGCTTTTACACTCCGCAACGAAATTTTCGCCAAGATTCAGCGATTGTCATTCAGCTACCATGACCGCAACCAAACCGGTCAGTTGATGATCCGCGCAACCGATGACGTTGAACGACTCCGCTTGTTCATCGCACAAGGGCTTGTGCTGACGGCTCAGGCGTTCATTCTGTTGATCGCTACACTGCTCATTCTATTCCTCACCAACTGGCAGCTTACGCTCGTTGTCCTTCCCATCCTGCCGATCGCGCTCGTCGTCTTCATGATTTTCGGCATGGTCAGCCAGCCGTTATTTATCGGTATTCAGACCCGGCTTTCGGCGATGAATACGATCCTTCAGGAAAACATGGCGGGTATCAAAGTGGTGCGCGCCTTCACCCGCGAAAAGACCGAGCAGCGCAAATTCGACAGCGCGGTAGATGATCTTGTCGCGCAGCAGTTGAAAGTCGCGCGGACGTTCTCATTCCTGTTTCCGGTCATCTTCTTGATCGCGCAGATGGGACAGGCGGCGCTCCTCTATTTCTCCGGTCGCGGGATCATCACAGGCGATCTCGATCTGGGAACCTACCAATCGTTCAGCCTCTATGTCGCTTACGTATTCTTCCCACTCGGTCAGCTTGGCTTCATCATTTCGCTGGTTGCACAAGCAGGTGCATCTGCTGGGCGCATTTTCGAGATTCTGGATGCCCGCAATGATGTTACCGATAAAACCGATGCGGTTGAACTCCCGGCGATTCAGGGGAATGTCTCATTCAAAGACGTGACATTCCGTTATTTTGGAAGTGCTGATCCCGTGCTGAAGAAAATCAGCTTTGAAGCGCTCCCCGGACAAACAGTTGCACTGCTCGGCGGAACGGGCAGCGGCAAGACGACGATCATCAACCTGATCCCGCGCTTCTACGACGCAAGCGAAGGCGAAATCTTGATCGACGGGCACAATGTCAAGGATGTCACGCTCGACAGCTTGCGCTCTCAGATCGGAATCGTGCTTCAGGAAACGAATCTGTTCAGCGGTACGATCCGCGACAATATCGCATTCGGTCGTACCGATGCCTCTGATGAAGATGTAATCGCTGCCGCGCAAGCCGCCGCCGCACATGATTTCATCATGAGCTTTCCGGAAGGCTATGACACCCCGGTCGGTGAGCGCGGCGCGACTCTTTCGGGCGGTCAAAAACAACGCCTCGCTATCGCCCGCGCCCTGCTGTTGAATCCGCGCATCTTGATTTTGGATGACTCGACCAGCAGCGTTGACCTTCAAACCGAAATGCACATCCAGAAGGCGCTCGATAACCTGATGCACGGACGCACAAGCTTCGTGATCGCGCAGCGCATCACCACCGTTTTGAACGCCGATCATATTCTGGTACTGGATAAGGGCGAAATCGTGGCGGAGGGCAAACATCACGACCTGATGGAAAGCAGCCCAATTTACGCCGAAATCTACAATTCGCAGTTGGTTGGGGACGCAGAAGTCGCTCCCAGCGCCTCGGAGGCTTAATCACCATGATGCTTGATGGGAACCGCCGTCTGCTGGAACAAGAAACCAGCCGCGCCGCGAATCTCGGCGCAACACTGCGCCGCTTTGGACAGTATTTCGGTCATCACAAAGGATGGCTGATACTCGTCACATTTCTGGTATTGATCACGACATGGATGCAAGTCATCTCCCCTGACTATATTCAGCAGGCGGTAGATTGCTACTTCATCCCTACACCCTATAGCAACTGCTGGTATGACCCGACGATTGCCTCCGCTATCGAAGCAGGGACGCTCGATCAAGTTGCCATCGAAACCAAACTCGCTGGCTTGGGAGGGATTGTCGCTATTCTTGCGCTGCTGTATTTTGCGGGCAGCGCGCTAACCGGGCTTTCGTTCTATGCAATGAGCCGGGCGGGTCAGTTTGTGCTGCGCGAAATGCGCGAGCAGTTGTTTAATAAACTGCAAAACCTATCGCTCAGATTCTACGGCGAAAACGAAGTCGGTAACTTGATGAGCCGCATCACCAGCGACACCGACACGATACAACAGGTGTTCGGCTTCGCGCTCTTGCAAGTGGTTAGCGGTGCGCTACTGATGATCTGGATCGTCGTGCGCATGCTTCAAACGAACGTGCCGTATGCACTTCTCAGCCTTGCAGTCGTTCCGGTGATGTTCGTCGCTACCCTTTACTTCTCGAATCAGGCGCGCAAAGCCTTCCGTAAGAGCCGTCAGCAGATGGGCAGCGTCAATGCTGACCTTCAGGAAAGCATCGCCGGTGTGCGCGAATCGCAAGCGTTCAACCGCGAAGAAGAAAACATCGCCCAATTCGAAAAGACCAACGCCGCGAACCGTGATGCCAATATCCGCGCGGCGGCATTCACCAGCGCGCTAAATCCGGTGCTGGAAGCGCTCGGTTATGTGGCACTTGGTGTCGTCGTCATCGTGGGCGGTTTATCGGTGCTGCGTAACGAGCCGCTGCTCGGCACGACTGTGATCACATTAGGTACGGTGTTCGCGTTCCTGCAATTTGTCCAGCGCTTCACACAGCCCGTCGCGCAAATCGCCCTGCTGTGGACGAACATCCAGAGCGCGATCGCAGGCGGTGAGCGCATTTTCGGCTTACTCGATGAAGCAATTGATATTCAGGACATGCCGAACGCGAAGCCGCTCCCGGCGAACGTTGCAGGACGGGTCGAATTCAAAAATGTGTCGGCAGGTTACAAAGAAGGTCAGCATGTTTTGCGCGGCGTCAGCTTTGACGTTGAACCCGGCAAAATGATCGCGATTGTCGGACCAACTGGCGCGGGCAAGACGACGATTATCAACCTGATTCCACGCTTCTACGATGTGACAGATGGTGAAGTGCTGATCGACGGTATCGACGTTCGCGCCGTGCCTCAAGAAAACTTGCGCCAGCATATCGGGATCGTGCTTCAGGATACATTCCTGTTCAGCGATACGGTCATGAACAACATCCGTTACGGACGGTTGGACGCTACCGACGAAGAAGTGATCGCGGCGGCAAAACTGGTTGCGGCGGATACTTTCATCGAGCGACTGCCTGAAAAGTATGAAACCGTACTCGGTGAGCGTGGGAGTGGGTTATCTCAGGGGCAGCGCCAGTTGATTGCAATCGCACGCGTAGCATTGATGAAACCCGGCATCCTGATCTTGGACGAAGCCACATCGAGCGTCGATACCCGCACCGAGCGGATCATTCAAAAGGCGTTTGAACACCTTCTCAGAGGGCGTACCAGCTTTGTGATCGCGCACCGTCTCAGCACGATCCGCAACGCCGATATGGTGATGATGCTCCGCGATGGCGTAATCGTCGAACGCGGCACGCATACCGAACTGCTCGCGCAGCGCGGTCAGTATTACGATCTCTACATGAGCCAGTTCCGCAAGGAAGAAGATGACACCGCTGGTTCCAGCGATACAGCCGCATAATTCCGGGAATGTGATACAGGGTATATAGGCAGTTTGTGAAGCGTTGTGTTTCAGTAA
>CALBRY010000187.1 GCA_937927665.1 uncultured Chloroflexota bacterium | reverse complement strand
GGTCGATGGCACTCAGGCTCAGCCGATCCCGCGCCGAAGTTCAAAGGGGAGCGGCGGTGAAACGTTGTTCTCTTTCCGCGCCGATTCGTTAAGCTCGTCACCAACGCAAGGAGACGAACCGATGCGCGCCCGACTCATTCCCCTAAACATCCTGATTCTGCTGCTGCTGATTTCATCCCCGGCGGCAGGTCAAGCGGAAACACCCACGCTGATCGCGCAGATCGGGCGAGGTAGCATTCAATCTGCCGTGTGATATCCCGATGGTGAACGTATAACCGTACGGACGTGCAGATCGAAACACTTTTTGCTCGCGCGCGATACTCCTTATAACTCACGCTAGAATAGTTGTATCTACTCCCGCTTCTGGAAAGTGAATGATGCCCAAAACCCTGTTTTTTAACGTCCCCGCGCATGGTCATGTCAATCCATCGCTGCCGCTTGTCGCAGAACTGACCCGCCGCGGTCATCATGTGATTTACTTCCTGACCGAGTCATTTCGCGCCAAAGTCGAAGCGACCGGCGCAGAGTTCCGACCGTACACACGGATCGGGGACGACTATTTCAGCGGACCGGGCTTAGATGGCAGCCGCCCCATGTACGCGGCGAATCACCTGATGACAACGACGGCGGACATGCTGCCCGAACTGATCGAGATTGCCCGCTCCGAACAGCCCGATTACATCCTGTTTGACGGCATGTGCCCGTGGGGGCAGCTTGTGGCGCGGGCGCTGGGGGTTCCGGCTGTCGCGTCGCTGTCGCTGCCACCGCTGCCCCAATCGCTGCGGGCGCTGCTCAATTGGCAAATGCTCCGCACGATCTATTCGATGCTGACGAAAGACATACGTGCAGGGCAGGAAGCGAACAAACGCGCCGCCGCCATCGCCAAGCAGCACAATCTCCCGGCGTTGGGCATAACCAACATCATGAACGGCGTGGGCGATCTGTCGATCAGCTATACATCGGCGTATTTTCAGGCGTATTCGGACTCAGTGTCACCTACCGTGCGCTTTGTCGGGCGTGTGCTTGAGGATACGCTACCTGATACCACCTTCCCATTCGATCTCGCACGCGGGCGGCGCATCGTCTATGTCTCGCTGGGATCGCTCATCAACGAAAACGCCGATTTCTTCAAGGCGTGCATCGAAGCGTTCACGGGCGCGAACGAATACGTCATCATGAGCACGGGTAGAGGCATCAGCCCGCAGTCGTTGGGCACACTGCCGGAGAATATCGCCATTTACGACTGGGTACCGCAGGTCGACATTCTCAAGCGGGCGGCGCTGTTCATTACGCATGGTGGCTTTGGCAGCGTAACCGATGGCGTGTATTTCGGGGTGCCGCTGCTGGTCGTGCCGCAGCAAGACGAGCAGACGATCAACGCCATGCGCGTGGCGGAGCTTGGGGCGGGGCTGATGCTCAAAAAGGCACAGGTTAATGCCCACAGCCTGCGCGAAGCCTCACGTAAGCTGCTCGATGACCCCTCCTTTCAGCGTGAATCTGCGAAAATCGGCGTGACACTGCGCGAGGCGGGCGGCGTGGCGCGGGCGGTGGATCACATTGAAGCGTTGTTGAAGCAAAAACACGAAGGCTAAGCGATGCCCGTTTACGACATCGAAGGCGATCCCTGCACACGGTGATGCAATCGAATTATCCAACCGCAGGAGTAATAACTCTGTATTAACCTTGTTCCTTACTTCGACCGTGTGAATACATTGGCACGCAGCAGTGAACTTGCCTCTCTAGATATGGGATGTGTGGGATCGCGCTTACATTCCAGAAATTGAGCCCATCCTCAGTACGTCGTCCGGTATTGGTCACCTGCATGATGGCGTGATCGACGTGTGGCAGGTGAGTATGTAGCCATCTGCCGTTTCGTCTACGTCATGTATACAATCTCGTGTACAATCTGTATCTACATTGTATATACGTGAGGTGTGTATGAAAACCCGAATTCAGAAGTGGGGAAACAGTCTCGCGCTCCGCATTCCCAAGCCGCTGGCAGACGAAGCGGGACTCGATGAAAATGCTGAGGTCGAACTCACGATGCGCGATGGGCAGTTGATCGTTCAACCGGCTGCGCATTTCACACTTGAAGCACTGCTGATGCAAATCACGCCTGAAAACCTGCACGATGAGATCGACAGCGGCGCGCCGCTCGGAAACGAGGCGTGGTAATGGCATACGTGCCGGAACGCGGTGATATGGTCTGGCTCACATTTAATCCGCAGGCAGGTCATGAACAAGCCGGGCGGCGTCCGGCTGTCGTGTTGAGTCCTGCCGCCTACAACGGCAAGGTGGGATTGGCGCTCGTTTGCCCGGTCACCAACCAGCAAAAAGGCTATCCGTTTGAGGTGATGGTGCCGCCGAATGCCGGAATTACGGGCGTGATTCTTGCGGATCAACTCAAGAGCTTGGATTGGCGTGTACGACAGGCAGAATTGATCGGGAAGCTGCCGGAACACACCCTGAGCGAAGTGTTCGCCAAGCTCAAGACACTGCTGGCAGTTTGATCCGACTGTGTTCCCCGCACAACTTCTCTGCGTTGCCGCTCAATGCTGCGACATTGATACTATACCCGTGAAAGCGATTGGTGGTTGCACTGAGCATATGCACGGTAGCAGATCATTGAGCACATCGAGTGCAATAGGCGCATCCGGTAATGCACTCGCATCGCGTACAGCTTCCCCGCTGCATCCCCAACCTTTCCCCCCCTTCCTTGCCACACGCCGCCCCTCTGCTCCATAATATCCCCCATTAATCGACGCCTAGAGATGAAATGATGACCGACTCCACGCCGCGCATGACCGTTGATGCCTTCATCGAGAAATGGCAGACCACCCGCGCTATCGAGCGTGCGGTTTCCCAGTCGCATTTTAAAGATGTCTGCCGCTTGGTTGGCTTCCCCGAACCATATGATCCCGGCATGAGCGCGGACGACTTCGCCTTTGAATACACCGTCAAAAAAATCGACGGGACAACCGGCTTTGTTGATGCCTTTTTGCGCGGGCATTTTGGCATGGAATACAAACAGCGCGATAAATACAAAACCCTCGGTCAGGCGTATATCCAGTTGAACGACTACCGCGAAGGCATGAACAACCCGCCGCTGCTGCTGGTGTGCGATATTGCCAATTGGGAGATCCATACCAATTTTGGCGGTACATCGAAGAAAGTTTACGCCTTCACCCATGACGACATCCGCCGCCCTGAGATTT
>CALBRY010000186.1 GCA_937927665.1 uncultured Chloroflexota bacterium | reverse complement strand
CCTTCCGGAGTCATTTTTGATTCCCCACCCCACGCCTGCGCGTCGTGATCAGGTATGATTGAAGCGGTTTCTATCCCCATCAGGAGCAATTCCTGTGACACTGCTTCTTGGAATCGACCTCGGTACGTCAAGCGTGAAAGCCATCGTATGGGATGCCGATCAAAATTTGCTGCTCGGCACGGGCAGCGAAGAATATCCCATGTCACACCCGCACCCGAACACCGCCGAACAAAATCCCGATCACTGGTGGCAGGCGACCCGAACCGCTGTTCGCCGCGCCCTTGATGTCTGCGGACGACGCGACATCAGCGCGATTGGTTTCAGCGGGCAGATGCACGGAACCGTCCTTGTCGATTCACACGGAATCCCCGTACACCCCGCGATCATCTGGGCGGATCAGCGCGCATCATTTGCGGAAATCACCCGTATGGTTGACCAAATAGGCATCCCGGACGCCTACCACCCCATCAGCGGAACAATGCCCTGTCTGGGATTCATGGGCGTAACCCTCTATTGGCTGCGTCACCATGCGCCAGAAGTCTTATCCGCCGCGCATCGTGTGATGCTCCCCAAAGACTATGTGCGCTTCAAACTCACAGGCGCAGTCGGTACGGAAGTGAGCGATGCGGCATCGACCGGGATATTCGACATTCATACCCGCGATTGGCGATGGGATGCCCTCGCCGCGTGGGAGATTCCGGCGCACATTTTTCCGTCAATCGCCGCATCGAGCGGAATCGCCGGGTTTGTCACACCCGAAGCGGCGGACGCGCTCGGTATTTCTGCGGGCATTCCCGTCGTTTATGGAGCCGCTGATCAACCGGCTCAAGCGATTGGCAGCGGATTGATCGCCCCCGGACGAATGAGCATCACCATCGGTAGCGGCGGGCAGATTTTCGCCCCGGTGCGCGCCGGTTTAGGCGAACGGGTGAAAACCGATATAAGGGTGATGGTTTTTAATCATGCTGTGCCCGATACCTACTATGCCGAAGGCGCGATTCTCTCCGCAGGGCTGTCTTTGCGCTGGCTGCGCGGCATCGTCGGCTTAGATGCCTATGAAACCCTCAGTGACGAAGCCTCCCACGTTCCCCCCGGCAGCGAGGGATTAACCTTCATTCCCCGCTTGATCGGCGAACGCAATCCGTGGGACGCGCAGCATGCCGCCCCCGGTGGATTTAGCGGGCTTAAACTCCATCACACACGCGGACATCTAGCGCGGGCGATCATGGAAGGCGTGGCATATGCCATCCGTGATCAGGTGGAAACGATCACCGCGATCACAGGGAAGCCGCACACGATTTTCGCCTCCGGTGGGGCGCTGGCGGCTCCCGTATGGCGCGGGATTCTGGCGGATGTGTTAGGCATGCCGCTGACTCAGGCGACGCTCCACGAGCAGGCGGGAATCGGGGCGGCGATCCTTGCCGGGGTGGGGATCGGGTACTGGAAAACCTTCGACGAAGCATGTACCCGAGCCGTACACGCCGATACCCACCTGACCGAGCCGGACAGCGAACGGGCGGCGTTTTACCGCGCCGTTGTCCTCCGGTAATCTCTCGATGCAATACGCCGCTCAAAAATGCGCGGCGTATTTGCGCGATTTACTCATACAATAGAGGGGTGCGCCGACGATCTCGAAGGAATGCCGCCTCCATGAGCCACCCGACTGAAAATCCCCACCATCACCCCAACGCCATGATCAGCAGCACGATCCGCGATCTGCCGGATCACCGCGAACAAGCGAAAGACGCCTGTTTGCGGACGAGTTTCTTCCCCGTCATGATGGAGCAGAGTCCCGCCAGCCCACGCGACGCCGTGACCGAATCGCTGCGGTTGGTCGAAAGTGCGCCCGTGTACGTTGGGATTTACGCGCATCGTTACGGATTCGTGCCGGAAGATGACGCGATCAACCCTGATCGCATCAGCGTGACCGAAATGGAATACAACCACGCGAAGAAGCTCGGCAAAGAGCGCCTGATCTTCGTCATGGGTGACGATCACCCCATCAAAAGCGGCGACATCGACAAAGGCGACAAAGCCGCCAAGCTGGAATCATTCAAAAATCGTGTGATGGGCGAAAACATCGTCCAATTCTTCAAATCGCCGGAGGATTTGCGCGCCCACATCGTCCAGAGCCTCGCCCAGTCGAAAAATCGTCAGCCGCAGAGCGCCGCCGCCCTCCACCGTGATACCGACATCCCCGCCGCGCCTGAGCCGTACATCGCGCACCCGTATGTCCTCTTGAGCGCCTCCGAACTCGTCGGGCGGCAGCGTGAACTCAACCTCCTCACCGATTGGGTAGCGAAACCCGCCTCACCGCTCCACCGCGCCCGCATGCTCCACATCGTCGCCATCGGCGGAATGGGCAAAAGCGCCCTCACATGGAAATGGTTCACCGAGATCGCGCCGTTGGAGATGCCCACGTTGGCGGGGCGCATCTGGTGGAGCTTTTACGAAAGTGACGCCCACTTTGAAAACTTCGTGATCCGCACCCTCGCCTATGTGAGCGGTCAGCCGCGTGACGTGATCACCAAGCTGACCCCGCCGGAACGCGAACAGCAGTTGATCGATCACCTGAACAGTCAGCCATTTTTGCTGGTCATGGACGGCTTGGAGCGCATCTTGATCGCGTACGCGAAGATGGACGCGGCGCACCTGATGGACGACGACGTAGACGAACGCACCGCCAACCGCGTCGCGGGGGCGTTGGGCTTGCCGCCGAGCGCCGCCGATTCGTTCATCGGGCAGCATCAGCTTCGTAAAACCGCCGATGTCCGCGCCGGGCAGTTTTTACGCAAGCTGGCGGGCGTGCAAAAGTCGCGCATCCTTGTGAGCACGCGCCTGTACCCGGCAGATGTGCAGATGATCACGGGTCAGCCTATACCGGGGTGTTTCGCCGTATTTTTGAACGGCTTAACCGACGACGACGCGGTGGATCTCTGGCGGCGCATGGGCGTGAGCGGCACGCGTGAACACCTGCTGCACCTGTTCCAGCAGTTTGATAACTACCCGCTCTTGATCCGCGCCCTTGCCGGAGAAGTCGCCCGCTACCGCCGCGCGCCGGGAGATTTTGACGAATGGATCACGCACAACCCCGATTTTGGGCGCGTGCTGGCGAACTTGCGACAGGAAGACCGCAAAGCGCATGTGATGGACTACGCCTTACGCGGCTTGAGCAGCGCCGAAAAGCAGGTCTTGAACACGATCGCCGCTTTCCGCATGCCGGGGACGTATGCCACCCTCGCGGCGCTCTTCGTAAGTGATGGACAGGAGACAAGCCGCAGTACAGAGCATGAAGCGCATCCGGCATCCACTTCGGGTGACGAGTTTGCGCCCCTCCCTGAATTCGGGGAGGGGTCGGGGGAGGGGTCAAGCAGTGCGCGTAAACTTTTCAAAACCGAACCCGAACTCGATGTCGTGCTGGATACGCTCGAAGATCGCGGGCTGGTCGGCTGGGATCGCATCGCCAACCGCTATGACCTGCATCCGATCGTGCGCGCCGTCACATGGGGCGGCGTGCAGCCCGACCAGCAGCGCGGGATTTATAGCACGATCAGCGACCACTTCACGCCTCTCTCGAAAAACGTACCGGAATATACCAAAGTCGAAAGCTACGACGACCTCACCCCGGCGGTGGAACTCTATAATGCGCTGGTCGGCATGGGGCAGTACGACGCGGCGGTGCGGTTGTTCTACGACCGCATCGACGAAGCTACGCTGTACCGCCTGAGCGCCGCCCGCCAGCGCGTTGACCTGCTCGAACGGCTGTACCCGGATGGCGTCGATCAGCCGCCGCGCCTGACCAAGAAAGCATGGCAGGCGTGGACGCTGAACTCACTGGCACAGGCGTATCAGCTCAGCGGGCAGCCGGGGCGCGCCGTGCCGCTGTTCCGCGTACACAATGACTTGAGAGAACAAGCGGACGACAAATCTAACCTCAGCGTCGGGCTGCGCAACCTCGCTGACGCCGCTCGCCTCTCCGGGGCGCTGCGCCTGAGCGATGCGTCCGCCCGCCGCGCGCTCAT
>CALBRY010000185.1 GCA_937927665.1 uncultured Chloroflexota bacterium | reverse complement strand
AGCCGATCTCGATTGGCGATGCCGCCGAACCGTTCGGATTGGGGACGGGGGCGGTGTGTGGTGATTTTGATGGCGACGGACGGCTTGAACTGCTGATCTCGCACGGCGAAACCGGAATGCAGCCGATCACCTATTATCACACGCCGGCGAACGGCAATCATTGGCTGCGCGTGATCCCGACCACACGCTCCGGCGCACCCGCACGCGGCGCACGGGTGACGATGCGCGCGGAAGGCGTCACCTACAGCCGGACGATCGACGCGGGAAGTGGTTATTTGTGCATGATGGAACCCGTGGCGCATTTTGGCTTGGGCGGTGTTTCGGCGATTGAACATGTCGATGTGCGCTGGTTGGATGGCGAAACTGTGCGGATTAATTCGCCTGCTCCCGATCAAGTGCTGCGTATCTCTCACCCCGGCGCGGGACGCTTTTAGCGACGAATCCATTGGTCTTCGCTATAATCGAAAATGGTAATCCGCACCGGGGAGTCCACGAGATGAACACGGAATCCACGCCGTTGGCATGGCTTCGAGGCTACGTCGAACGCGGCGAAGGCGATGTACCGGGGACGTACTACGCGACATATCGCATGAGTGAACTGGTGAATCAGGGGTATATCACGCCCTCGGAAGGGCGAGGGCTGCTGCTTGATAACAACCTGATTGATTTCGTCTGGGAAGTTGTTTGGGCGGATGATCACCTGACCGAAGACGAAGAACTTGAATACAAGATCGGCGAAGTTGAAGGCTACGCGATCTTTATGCACGGTTGGACGGGCAATCACCTGATCTGGGAGAGCATCCCCGGATTGGTCGCTGCGAACAACCGGCGGATCGTCTCGATCTCGGTCGATCACAACGGATTTGGTGAAAGCCGCTTCGTGCGCGATACACCCACGTTAGAAGAATGCTGTCCCCCCGCCGCCATGAAAACGATCGAAGAATTGATCGATATTCTCCGCATCCGCCGCCAACCCGGTCAGCGTGACCCGAAGGTGATGAACTTCGTCGGTCACAGCATGGGGGGCGCGGCGCTGTTCTACATGAATCCGCTGCGTTGGCGTGTCGGTGAAGAAACGCGGCTGGCGCTGACTCCGGCGCTGCTGCTGGATGATGATGTTAAACGCATGTTTTATACCGCCGTCGGGATCGGGATCAGCCTCGTTAATGTGATCCGCGTGTTTGAACTGGTCGAGCGGGTGATTAAGCCTCAAATTCTGGAAAATGTGTGCGCTGGGGCGAGTTATTTCGTCAAGCGGGCACATATGCAGCAGTATCAAAGCACACCGCGCGGGACAACCGCCGCGACATTCACGGCGATGGGCTTGCTGGCAGACCGCGAAATTGCCCGCCGCTATGATTTGTTCCGCGTGACGCTGGGACACCGTGATGCGCTCGTCGGGTTAGTGCCGATGCTGGATATGTTAAGCGGTATGGAGTTTCCATCGTCAAATATTCGTGTGGTTGCCGGTTCGCATTATTTATTCAGCGTTGGACCGGAAAATGTGTATCAACACGCACAAAATCGAGAGCTGGTGGTTGCGGATATTCTTGACTTGCACAAGCAGGCTTACCAACTGCAAAAAACGGGCGTTAGGGTAGGGTAATCAGCACCGTTTTACGATGGAATCTTCACGTTTTTTCGCTTGATTTTATGCCTTGCCGAGCCTCTGAGATTGCTTGACGAAGGGGGGCGGTTATGTTAATCTTGGTGAAGTTTATTTGTTCCTTTTTGAACAATCAAACTTCACCTACGTTCACACGGATAGAGACTTCCTATGGCGGTTGATCAGTTTTCGCCCATCGCAACGCTGTTGACTCTCGCGACGGTGGTAGCCATCATCGTGCTTATCATCTCGCGTCTGTTCGGTCCCTATAGACCTACCGAACGCAAGAATGCGCCCTACGAGAGCGGGATGAAGCCGATTGGTCCCGCGAATCGCCGCTATTCTGTGCGCTTCTACCTTGTGGCGGTGCTTTTTATCCTGTTCGACATCGAAGTCGTGTTTTTCCTACCCTGGGCGGTTGTTTTCCGCGATCTGGGCGTTTATGGATTGATTACGATGGGGGTGTTTGTTGTCATTTTAACCATCGGCTTAATCTATGAGTTGAAAGTGGGTGCGTTGGAATGGGAGTAATTAGTTCAAAACTCGGCAATCTGGGCGTTGTCACGACGACTCTGGAAACCGCCGTTAACTGGGGACGCACCGGGGCGATGTGGCCCCTATTGTTCGGTTTGGCATGCTGCGCGATTGAGATGATGTCCACACAGGCATCGAACTATGATCTATCGCGTTTTGGGATGGAGTTAAACCGCGCCTCACCGCGTCAATCTGACCTGATGATCGTTGCAGGGCGCGTGACTCGCAAAATGGCTCCGGTCGTGCGCCAGCTTTACGATCAGATGGCATCTCCGCGCTATGTGCTTTCGATGGGCGACTGCGCTTCGAGCGGCGGTGTTTACAACAACTACGCGATTGTGCAGGGCGTTGACGAGATCATTCCGGTTGATGTGTATGTTGCCGGATGCCCGCCCCGCCCGGAACAGTTGATTCACGGCATCCTCACCTTGCACGAGCGGGTGAAGGGTGAACACTTCAATGAGTGGATCACGGGGCAGGAGCGCTAAAGATGGTGCAGCAGACACAACCCGCCAACCCGGTCGAATTGGTCACAGCGCGGTTTCCAGAGGCAGTTCAGTACGTCAAGCAGTTTGCCAATGAAACGACCCTCGTCGTTGATCGTAAGCAGGTAATCGAAGTCCTCAAGTTCCTCCGCGATACCAAAGGGCTGCTTTACAACTTCCTTTCGGACATCAGCTCGGTTGATTACTACCCCGATCCGACGACCGAACAGCGCCCGGAACGTTTCGCCGTTTCCTATCATCTGTATTCGTTGATGTTTAACCGCCGGATTCGCGTCAAGACGTTTGTGCCGGAAGACGACGCGACTGTGCCAACAGCAACGACCGTATGGGAAGCCGCGAACTGGCTGGAGCGTGAAATCTGGGACATGATGGGCATCTTCTTTGAAGGTCATCCCGATCCGCGCCGTGTGTTGATGCCCGCCGATTGGGACGGTCATCCGCTGCGCCGCGATGTCCCGCTTGGATACGAGACGATCATGTTCTCGTTCAATGTCGAGGAAATTTTGAAGCACAAGCCGACCGGTAAAGAGGGTCGGGTTAGCGAATAGTCACGCCGGAAAAAGATGGGGCACGCCCGAAACGTGCCCCATTTGCGCGGAGAGAACCTACAATGGTCATGACTGTACCAAAGAGCCAACAGGACAAGGAGATCGAAAGCTGGCAGGGGCAGGTTGAAGAACTGCGCGGGCTGGTTTCCGAACGAGCGATGACGGGCGAAACGCTCCTGCTCAACATGGGACCGCACCACCCCAGTACGCATGGCGTGCTGCGCTTGCTGCTTGAAC